>CAXBPH010000167.1:0-15219 GCA_963977445.1 uncultured bacterium
CCAGGACTCGCTACGCTCGCCGCTGGGCTACGTTATGTCGCCCACTTCGTGGACTCAACAGCCTCGTTGCCGGGGCTTTCCTTATACCCCCGGCTCTGCCGGTGGTTGCGGATTGGGCCTTGCCCCCGTCACATCCATTGATTCCAGGCTACAACAAACGGCTCGCTTCTCCTGCAATATAAACTAGGGATAAACGACGGTCTCAAAGAATTGCATCCGAGTCCAGTTGCTAAAAGACTGGGTCAATTCCGCGACAAGGGCTTCTTCAGATAAGGCTGTATCTGATGTGGCGTTCACTATAGCCTCGTCTAGCGTAGCACCGTCCTGTAGCGCCCGAAGCAGTAGGTATTGAAGCCGTGTGAGATCGTGGCGGCGGACAACGTAGTCGCGGCGGGTGATTGCCATATAGCATTTCTGTGCTGCTGGCAATGGCGCTACCGTGTCGTCCGCAGCGTGCCTGGCTTCGGTATAGTAGGTGTTGAGGGGGAAGTTTAGCGAGAGCAGGTTGAGGCAAGGGACCGTCCGCAGCCCAACATGGGGCCAACTTTCCGCTGTTATGCGACTTATTTGCTCTTTGCTCAGCGTCGGTGTCTCTTCGATGCCCGGCCCGTCATAGACGAGGGCAATGGTCCATTCCAGCTTGGCCAGGTCGATGAGAAAATCCGGCCAGGCGGGCACCCTTTCCCCGTCGAAGATCGCGCCTTCCGTTTTGTCGGGCCGGGTTTCGTTGAGATAATCGGCAAAGCGGTCGCCAAGGAGTCCCAGGGTATAGGAGCGTGACGGGTAGTGCTGCAGATAGCCGAAGGCGAGTCCATTGAAAGCCTCCTCGCCGAGCGTCAATTTGAGCACGGGATAGGATTCGCCCATGCATTCCAGCAGGCGGGCGTAATAGGCGTTCGCATAGATGGCGATACGATCCCGTGCGGAAACCCGTTCCGATCGGGTGATCATCACTTCAAGTTCACCACGGGTCAGGGGCACGAGTTGGGATGCTTCGGGCGACTCGACGCCGGCCTCTACGCCGTCGGGGTGGGTTACTACGGAGTGGAACCATCGTTGCACGATGGACAAATCGGGCCACGATTGGATCGCAGCGTAGTTAGGGTGCTTTTCGTTCATAGGGTGCTCATTCAACTTCCGCCGCGACGTAATGAAGGGGGTGGGGTGAACTCTCTTCGCCCGTGTCTGCGGCAAAGGACGTAGTTACCGTCGAATGAGTAACAGGCAAGTGCTGCTTCATGAAATGCTTGGCCTTCAATACTTCCTCGTGCAGTTCGGGAAAGGGCGGGATGCTCGCATCCCATTCCAGGAGTGTCGAGACGCCGCCAGTCAGTTGGTGGGCGAGGTGATAGAGCTCCCAGACAGGGTCGATGACGTGCCCATCGTGGGTGTCGATGAGATGGGTAGTGTAGTTGGTGTGGCCGGCCAGGTGAAACTGGACGATGCGATCGTGGGGAACCGCGCGAATGAATTCTGCGGGGTCCAGGTCGTGGTTGAAGCTGGACACATAAACGTTATTGACGTCGAGGAGTAAGCCGCAGCCCGTCTCTTGTGCCAGCCTGGAGACGAACTCTGCCTCGCCCATGGTGGAGCCCTGAAATTCGACGTAGGAACTGGGGTTCTCCAGAATCAGGGGGCGCTCCATGTAATCCTGGACCACGTGTACGCGCTCGATTACATGCTGGAGTGTTTCTTCGGTAAACGGGATAGGGAGTAGGTCATGGGTGTTTTTCGCGGCAACACCGGTCCAGCAAATGTGGTCAGAAACCCACCTGGGACCAATACTTTCTGCAAGTGATTTTAATTTCCGAAGGTAGTCGAAATTCAAGGGGTCGGTCGAGCCGATGGATAGGGAAACGCCATGCATGACCACGGGATATCGCTCCGCGATTTGCTCCACAATGCGGCGTGGGCGCCCCTGAGAATCCATAAAGTTTTCGCTGATGACTTCGAACCAGTCCACCTCCGGCCAGTGCTCCAATATGTGGCTGAAGTGAACCGACCGAAGGCCGAGGCCGAGGCCGAGATTGGGCAATCCAAGTCTGCTAGTTTCTGGCATGGTTCAATTCCTTAGTCTCCGGGAGTCCCCCTGGCGGGCGGCAGAAAGGGAATAGCCAGCCCGACAGGGGGATTCTGGATGCGTTGAGTAGGAAATTACGCAGAGGGCGCAGGGCTGAATTTCTTGTCGAGGCTTGTCATGAGGTGTTCATATTGCTTGCGGGCAAGTTCCCAGGAATCTTTACTGAGCGGTACCGCGCAATGCCCGTGCTCTTTGCAATTATTCTGTCCGGGATAGCCGCCACAACCACCTTCGCCCTTGCACTCGTTCATACCATTGCAGGCATGGGCTTTGACGGTGGCGCAGGCACCTTGGCCCGCACAGGCGTGATCGCCCTTACCGTGGCCCTTGCAGCCGTTCAGCCCGCGACATACATTGGGGTCCTGGAGCAACAAGGCGGGATCTACGGGAAAATCGGCGTCTTTTTCGTTCTTTTTCTTGGTGCCGGAGCCCTTACCGGCGGCTGCGGCCATGCGGGAGCCACCGACGATACCGGCGGCTGCGGCAAGCGTCAGGGACGAAAAATTGCGTCGGGAAACTTTCTTTTCAACCATGTGCATTCTCCTTTGAATTGATTACGACTTCAATCTTTTCGCCAGACCTGTTGTTTGGCGAAATACGGACAAATGGTGGATTCCATACCCGTACATTCAGCCCTTCAGCGCGAAAACGTTTGCGAGGCTTTCTCTTAGTGGTAACCGGTGAAATCCAGCCAACATCAGATTAGTCGCGGAATCTATCGAAATCTTACAGGTTCCAATCTGGATGCGTTCGGGCGACAGAACCCGTGCAACTCGAACAATTCCGCCATCACGACCAAGGTTTCTTACACTGATGAGTCGTCGGGGCGGCCCGATTCTTACACCAAATCTTAGGTCATCGTATCGATTTTTCGGCAGGAAGAATAAGCGGGATGACATGGAATACGACTCGCTCCGAATGGACTGACGTCGGGTTCATATCGTGAAATAATCGTGATCCGTCCATGTGATCTCTCGTCATTTCAAAGGTACTTGGCGTTGGAATTACGCAGTGTGTACCATTGAAAATTCCTACTTTCTCAACGAGGGGAACAGCAAGTGCGCAACATACTGACGCTGATGAACGCAATCATAAGAATGCCCTTCCCCTGGAACCTCTGGGTGCTTTATCTCGGCGTGGTTAATCTGGGTGGTGCTTTCTGGTTTATTCACCGGCCGGCAGGGGTAGCGGCCATCATGGCAATGGCGCTCGCCTTCGCAGTCATGGCCGCCATACACGCAAAGCGGGGTTTCGTTCGCCTGCTCGGTTTGGGGCATATCATCGCGTGGATCCCGCTCAGCGTATACTTCGTTTTGCTGTTGGCGACGGGTGAGGGTGAGGACAGCTATCGTTGGTGGCTCGTGTTGATTGTACTTTCTAATACTGTTTCACTGGTGATCGACATCGTGGATGTGGCGCGCTATGCGCGGGGTGAACGCCTCCCCATAGCGTGAACGAACACAATGAAGTGGGAGCGACGAAAAAGCTTCATGGGCAAATAGGGGGATTGCAATTCTGGAAGGGTGTATTGGGGGAACTAGTTGTGCCGCGCGATCCCCAAAAGGCGAGTATCAACGAGTCCTGACGGGTTCGTGCGTGAGTCGCTTCACCGAACACGCAACGAGCGCCGGCAAGGGCCATTGCGGTCACCCAAAGCGCACGAACTCACCTAAGGCAAGCCTTCTACCCTCGTGCCTCGGGGACACGCGGCACGTCTGATATAAAAACGTTGAGCGCAACATAAACACCTTCCCACTTTTTCCCCAAGAACCCAAAAAAGCGCGGAGCCCCAAGTGGAGCTCCGCGCATCACGAAATTCATAGCATCATCATTTGGAACCGGAGCCCCCCAGGGTCCTTCTTTTTTTCGCGGGCGCGGGCTTTGTGGCACTGTCGCCCGCTTCGCTTTTCTCTGCGTTGGGGAAGAGTTTCGCGAGCTGCGTCTCAAGTTCCGGATCCGCCGGATGTCCTACCCACGCAATCTTGCCTTGTTTGTCGACCAGAAATGAGGCAGGGATACCATTCAGCCCGAACTTCGCCATATAGGCCATAGCCGTCTGCTGGTCCTTGTCAAGCCCGATGGTGTAGTCCATCGCGGCTCCCTTCGATTTTACGAAGTTCTCCACCACCTCTTTTTCTTCCATCGAGACGGCCACTACGGAGAGGCCACTATCCCCATACTCCTTTTGGATTTCCGACAGGTGGGGAATTACCTTTTCACACTGGGGACACCAGGTCGCCCAAAATTCGACCAGGTAGGCCTTCTTCCCTTGGCCCTCCGCCAGATCAACAGGCTGGCCCTTGACCCAACTTGCGATTTCGAGCATCGGCGCCGGGTCGCCAATTTGCCCCATTTCAGGGTTGGCGCTCTTTGTGCCACTGCCGGCGGCGTAGGCGACCGTGGCCACAGCGGCCATGGCAATTGTCGAGGCAAGTGTAATGTAACTAGTCTTTTTCATGGTAAACTCCTTATAGTGGTTAAATAGTATTTCTAGTTAACTGACTCTATACGTATTCACGGCACGTGGATTCACATATCAATAACGCGCATGAAAGATTGCGATCACGCCCGTGAGCCAGGTGTTCTCCCGGCACAAGTTGTTATGTCTCGGCATGCTTCAGGGAGAGTCGCACAAACTGCTCTTCCGTGGCGATGAAAGGATCGACGACATCGGGATCGAACTGCGAGCCCCGATTCTTGACAATCTCGGCCCGCGCGTCGACATGGGATCAGGGCTCTTTGTCGGGCCGCTTCGAGGTGAGGGCGTCGTATACATCCACCACGAGTTGAGATGCCTTGTAGCCCACCAGTTCACAACGCTGTCCGGTTCCTTGAAAATGAAGTTCACCAGACGTGGGTCACACACGACCGAAATTCGAGATGCCTTACTTTTCCGAAGGTCGGGAAAGAGGTCAAACTCCCGTTAGGTGGCCAATGGATCCGCCTCGGCCAAGATGGGCTGGAACCGGCGGTGCAAGTTCCAGAAGACCAAGCGTCCCAAGAGATACTCCTGGAGCAGGGATGAACCGCGCCACAATGTAGTCAGGTGGTGAATCATTGTTTCGAGAACGCATCCTTCCCACGGAGGACGCACGCCTCACTGGTGCAACCGCCACTGTTTTTCAGTTTCCACTCCCCATTCTCCAGGGCATATTCATACTCAATGCCACCTATCGTGTCGTCCGCACTGCCGCCCGCCTTTCGGAGAAACACTTCCACCTTGGCGACGGGGGTTCCGAATAGTGGGGTCTTCCGAGCTACGGTGAGGTGTGATGCAGCCTCCACATCGGAGGAGATGTTTTCTTTCAGGGCCTGCTCCACGAGGGGTGCCGCAGACGCTTGGAGGCTTTGTTGTTGATACTGACCGAAGCCCCACAGTCCAGCAGCGGCGGCCAGCGTGCCAATGAGGAGCTTTTCCCGCAACGTGCCCGAGCGCTTCCCTTCGAGCGTTGTCTCCCGGGCAGTCGACTCCTCGATGTTCTCGATTCTTTGGGGGGATTCACTATCACTCATATCGTGTTCCTTTCAGTTTTTTGATGCGTATAAAGCCACGGGTGGTCTATCGCCGCCAAGAAAGAACCGTTTTAAATAGCTTCTGGACGCGCGGCGTCAATTTCTGACGGTTATAGGCATCTGCCGCCCGCTTGATCACTTCCGCACGGGTTGGATAGGGGTGAATCGTCTTGGCCAGGGAGGACAGGCCTTTCCCCGCGACCATGACGGCGGTGATTTCGGTAATCATGTCGCCCGCGTGTCGGGCCACCAGGGTGGCGCCCAGAATGTGGTCGGAGCCCGCCTTCAACAGGATTCGAACGTATCCTTCATTCTCTCCGTCGAGTACCGCGCGGTCCACCGCATTTAGCGGAACGGAAATTTCCTGCGTTTCGATACTACGCTGCTTGGCGTCCTCGTCGGTCATGCCAACGTGCGCCACTTCTGGATCGGTGTAGGTGCTCCACGGAATGACGAGTGCGCTGGCTTTGTCACGCCCGAAAAACAGCGCGTTGCGTAGCACAATCCGGGCGAGGGCGTCGGCGGTGTGGGTGAATTTGTACACCGACGAAACATCGCCAGCGGCGTAGATGTTGGCATTGCTGGTGCGCAGGAAATCATCCACGCGAACACCTTTCTTTTCATCATAGTCGACGCCCGCTTCCTCCAGATTCAGCGTCTCCACATTGGGGGCCCGTCCCACGCCGATCACAATGGCGTCTACACGGACCTCGTGGCCTTCCCCGTGGCAATGAAGCTGGAGAACCTTCTCCTCGCCCTCCTTGCGGACGGACGCGGCTTTTCCTCCGCAGACGATCATGACCCCGTCATGTACCAACGCACGGTGCACGATTTCGGCGGCTTCGGCCTCTTCCCTGGGAAGAATTCGCGTACCTGATTCCACCAGGGTGACACGGGAACCAAGCCGGGCGAAGGCCTGGGCCAGCTCGCAACCGATAGGCCCGGCACCGACCACGGCAAGGCGTGCCGGTCGTTCCGTGAGCGAAAAGACCGTCTCATTGGTCAGATATCCTGCTTCTTCCAGCCCTGGAATTGGCGGGGCAATGGCGCGGGCGCCCGTGGCGATCAGCGCTTTCGAGAATTGCAGACGTGCATCTCCGACCACGACCGAATGTCGACCGTCGAAGCGGGCATCGCCCAGGAATACATCAATACCCAATTCGGTAAAACGGGCAACGGAATCGTGGTGACTCAAGCCCGCCCGCAGTCGCCGCATGCGCTCCATCACTGCACCAAAATCGACCGTGACGTCGCCACCAACGTTGACGCCAAATTGTGCGGCATCGCGAACGTCGGCCGCAGCCTGGGCGCAACGAATCAAGGCCTTACTGGGCACGCAACCCACATTCAGACAGTCCCCGCCCATCAACGAGCGCTCAATGAGGGCAACTTTGGCACCAAGCCCCGCCGCACCCGCCGCGGCCACCAAGCCTGCTGGCCCCGCGCCGATGACGACAAGGTTATAGCGCCCGGCGGGGACGGGATTTTTCCAGTCCACCGGCTGCGTGTGACCCTGTAAGGTACGATTGTGTTCGTCCAGCGGTTGGAGCGCCGCCTCGAGGTGTCGTTCGCTCGTCGCTTCTGTAGAAATAGTTTCGCTCAATTCAAGTTCTCCTGGTTGTTCAACGACCAATCATAGTCGAGCCATTCAATGGTGGGGCGTTTTCCGGAATGAAGCTCTTCGGCCAGTTCAGGGGCATAACGCGCCGCGTAGTCCAAAACACTATTTTCGACCTGTTCAAAGTCGCCGCCATACCATTCGTAGAGCGATGTCAGGTGGAGCGTATCATCGCCGGGGTCGCGCTGAAACCAGCGGGAGCCATTCCGATGCACAATTTCGGCCTGATTGGCGAGTTGCTCCTTAATGTGCGCGGCGGCATACGCTTCAGCACGGAGGGGCGGGCAGCCCACGGCGGCGCAGACCAGGGCGAAGTGGATATTGGGCTCCTGGAACTTCGGACGGATCTGCTCGTGCTCGATCTGGCTCAAGCTCCAGGTGTTCCCCGCCACCTTCCAGCGCACGTCGTCCCAACGCTTGTCGGCGGGAATATCGCGTATAGAACCGATATCTTTGTCCAGCCATTCCACAATCAGGTCAAGGGTGAACGCGTTGTAGGCGTTTATCAGGAAAGCCAGTTTCTCGTCGCGCCCCATCTCGTCGAAAGGGGCCGTAGCCAGGGAGGCGACATAGGCATGGAGGGCATCCGTATCTGTTTTCAAACCATGGTAGTCGACCCCGCCGTTTCCATTCACATATTTTTTGAGCAGGGCGTCGAACGTCGAATGATCGAATTTCGCGCTGTCTCCGTTGGCCGCGTAGGCCTCGTTCAGGGCTACGGCCGGCGGCCCGAAGAGCGATTCGATCCACGACGGCCGAAACTGAAGTACCCCGACGGCCGCCAGAATAACGATAGCCAAGAAGGCGTTTGTCAGCGTACCGATCCATGGATTTCGGGTGGGCGCTACCTGCGCTTCCGTTTCTTCCGGCGGGGCAGGGGATTCGAGGTCGGCCTGCTCCTTGATCGCGTTGCGGGCCAGTTTAGTGACATAAATCGTAACGGCGACGGTGGCCGCCAGGCCGACAATCAACAAGGCCCACTGGCCCGGCCCCCGTGCGGCACCCGAGCCGCCAATAGCCCCAAGGCTGGCACGGCTTGCATAGCCGAAATAGACATACATGAAGGTGCCGGGAAGTATCGATACCGCACTGGCGAGGATGCAGGGCCAGAAGCGGATGGCGGTCAGGCCGTAGAGATAGTTCTGCAGGTTGAAGGGAACCGCGGGCGAGAGGCGCAATAGCGCCACGATCTTCCATCCACCCTTACCCACGGCGCGGTCTATCGCGGTGAAGCGGGGATTGTGCTTGAAGCGCCGCTCGACCGCTGGACGGGCCAGGTAGCGGCCAATAAGAAAGGTCGCGGCCATTCCGAGCGTAGCGCCCGTCGCCACAACAAGTGTTCCCGTGAACAGCCCGAAGAGGGCGCCGGCGGCCAGCGAGAGCAGCGAGGCGGGCAACATAAACACCGTGACCACGAAATAGGCGCCGATAAAGGCGAAAGGGGCGAGGGGCCCGAGCTGCTCCACCCAGGCGATCAATGACTCGATAGCCTGTGCGGCAGGGAGGAGGCGAAGTAACGCCAGAATTCCGAGCACTATGATCACCTGCGACAGGCGCTTTATACGCGTTGTGGCTTTGGAATGCTCCGAGTGGCGGTCAGCCGCGGGGGCCGCCGCGCCCTTTTTCTCGGTTCTGTTTGTGTCTAGATTCATCAGGCAAATGTCCTCCTGGTTAAATAGGAAATATTATTATGGACCTGGTTGTCAGGCGATCGCACCACTGCAGGACGAGCCGCAGCCGGCGGTACAGGCGAAACAGTGCTCGTCCGTGGCCACCCGCCGCGTGCGGAATTCCTCCGGGTTGAAATCGACGACGTTGCCGCCGCCTTGGGCGGGGAGTCCGAGGGCAAAATTGAAGTCACAGTCGTACAAGGTACCGTCCCAGCCGACGTGCAATTGATGCCGACACATCAAACCGTCGATGGTGTCGGGGTTAAATGCGTTGCGCAGGAGCGCCTGATAGGGCTTTGCGGTGCCTGCCCGGGCCAGGTCCTGAATGAATCGGCCAATCGGCATGTTGGTGATGGTGTAAAGCTTGTTGAATCGGATACCGAACTCGGAATGAAGCGCTTCTCGGTACGCACTTTCGAGGGCTTCCTGTTCGGGCGGCAAGCTCGGTCCCCCGGGGTTGTACACGAGATCAAGCTGCTTGTCGTGACCCTTGCCATAACCCAAGGCGTTGAGTTGCTGAATGACGGTGATGCTGTCGCGGTACACATGTCGGCCCCGTTGTTTATCCACATTGTTGGGCAGGTAGCAGGGCAATGACGCCACGAGATGAATTGAACGCTCCGCGAGGAAGTCCGTCATACCGGCGTATTCGGGTTGGAGGTGGATGGTCAGATTCGTTCGCAGGATGACATGGAGTCCCTGGCGGATGGCCCCATCCACGAATTCGCAAAAATGGGGATGCATTTCCGGTGCCCCTCCCGTGATGTCCAGGGTGTGGCTACCTGCTCGCCGGGCAGCCACGAGGACCGCCTGCATGGTGCTCCAGGACATGGCCTCTTCGCGTTTGGGCGAAGATTCCACATGGCAGTGCCGGCAGGCGAGGTTACACTTCAGCCCGATATTTACCTGGACCGTATCCAGGGAAGCGCCGCTGAGCATCTCACCCGTGGCCTCCTGTACGCGGTACAGGAAGGATTGCTCTTCAACTTTGGTTCTTTCGGCCAGCGCAGCGCGCATAGTGACTCCTCTCTTATGTTTTGATTGATTACGCTTATGAGTCGTCACGGGGTAGTACTTTCTTACACGGTAACCCGCAGCAATACCAGTAATTACCGCAACACGTTGCACTGCGGGCCTTTAGAGTAGCCATAATCACCGACGGCGTTGGACGATACCCACGAAAGAAGTAACCGGTCCCACAGCGCGCTAACGACAGTAGCCGATCGAAGGACTTGACTCCGTAGTGGGGTACGGGGTGTATAGTCCTTTTAGTGAAACGAAAAGGAGCACAAAAGATGGAGTCAATGACTATAGGAAAAATTGCCCGCTTTGCGGAAGTTGGCGTGGAGACTGTCCGATTCTACGAGCGAGAAGGCCTCATTGCGGTGCCACCCCGCAGAGAGTCTGGCTACCGCCAATATCCTGTGGAGACGGTTTCTCGGATTCGCTTTATAAAGCACGCGAAGGAACTCGGGTTCACGCTCAAGGAAATAAAGGATCTTCTCTCACTTCAAATTGACTCCGAAGCAACCTGCGAGGATGTTCGAACTCGGGCCGAATGCAAGATTGCAGCTATCGAAAGCAAAATACGAACACTTAGGCGGATGAAGGCGGCATTGAAAGAATTGACAAAGGCGTGTGACGGACGCTCGCCGGTTATTGAATGTCCGATTCTTATGGCGTTGGACTTGGAGGAATAGGTATGAACCGTATAGAGAAAGAAGAACCCCGCGGCAAAGGAGACGACAAGACGGCACACCGAGGCCAAGGCTCGGGGCGCATCAGTGTGGGCGCTGTCGCGCAGGTCGGTGCCCTGGCGTCGGCCATCGTCGCGTCGGCCTGTTGTTGGCTGCCGCTGTTACTAATCGCCTTTGGCGTTTCCGGCGGCGCGTTATCCGCAACCTTCGAAGCGTGGCGACCGGTGTTCCTGCCGGTAACCTTCGCGCTTCTGGCCTTCGCCTTCAATTTCACCTACCGGAAGCCCAACGCGGCGTCTACGGGCGGAAGCGCTATGGCAGGAAAATCATGCTGCGCGGTACCCGCCGGCGATGTGGAGGTGGAGTCCTGCTGTCCACCAGAAAATGCAACAGGCTTTACCATCAAGAAATTCAACAAAATCATACTCTGGGGCGTAACCGTTTTCGTTGTTGCCTTCGCGTTCTTTCCCAACTATGTGGGCGCAGTGCTGGGTGGAAGTGGAAACGCGCTTGCGGCCCGTGAGGATTTGGATAAGGTCGCTGTGAGCATCGAAGGCATGACCTGCGAGGCCTGCGCGGTAACCATCGGAAAGGCCCTGCGCGCCGTTCCAGGCGTCGCGGACACTGAAGTGAGCTTTGAAAAGGGCGAGGCACTGATCGGCGTCCCGAAGGGATCCAAAATCCCTCAGCCAGAGATTTTGGCCGCCATATCAGGCACCGGATACTCTGGTCATTTCGTTGACCAGATGCATTGGGAACTCGCCGTTGAAGGCATGACGTGCCAGGGCTGCGAGTCCCTAATCGCGAGCAGTTTGCTTGAGACGCCAGGTGTGCAAGGAGTTTCTGTGAACCATGAGACTGGACGCGCAACAGTCACATCCAATGATGCATTAACAGAAGAAGCCCTGTACAAGGCGGTAAAGACTGCGGGTTTCATCCTTACAACAGTAATCCAAAAATAATCGCAGAGATGTACTTCAAGAGATATGAAAAGGAAATCGAAATGAAGCTCAAGCCGGTAATTAGAGGGATAATTGTGCTGGCGGGCATTTGAAGCCGTTTACACGACGTATCGCGGCAGAAATGGAAAAAACATATGACGAATTCATGCTGTTCAACTGAAGAGACTTCCTGCGATGCGTCGCAGAAGCATTTGGTAATCATAGGCGGTGGCTCGGCCGCGTTTGCTGCGGCCATCAAGGCGTCCTCACTGGGCGCAAAGGTCACACTCATCAATGAGGGTCTGCCCATTGGCGGCACGTGCGTCAATGTGGGCTGTATTCCGTCCAAGGCCATGATTCGCGCCGCTGAAGCGCATTACCATGCGTCACATCCCCGTTTTGATGGAATCACCTCGACAGGCCAGGTTACAGACTTTGGCGCAGTCACAGCGCAAACACGACATCTCGTGGAGGAACTGCGCCAGAAGAAATATCTCGATGTTGTGGCGGACCTTCCTGATTTTCGGATGGTACAAGGGCGTGCCCGCTTGGTAAACGAGAGGACAGTCGCGGTAAACGGCGAGCAAATCAGTGCCGACCGAATCCTCCTGGCTACGGGGGTCTCGACGCAGTTACCGTCCGTTGAAGGCCTGGCGGATTCGGGCTACCTAACCAACGAAACGCTCTTCGAGCTGAACGAATTGCCCGAGTCTGTAATCGTCCTCGGTGGCCGGTATATCGCGCTGGAACTCGGTCAGATGTTGCAACGTCTGGGCAGCAAGGTCACGATTCTCCAGCGGTCGAAACGGATTATTCCGGACGAAGCACAGGAGCTCACCGATACCCTTACCGAATTCCTCCGCGATGAAGGCATCAAGATTGAAACGGGTGTTCACATAGACCACGTGCGTCGAGACAAGGGCCGCGTGGCCATTGAGGCGCAGGTGGATGGCGAGGCCCGCCTGTTCACCGCGAGTCATCTTCTTGTGGCCACGGGCCGTCGCGCGAACACGCAGGACATGGGACTTGAGGCGCTCGGAGTAGCACTCGACGCCAATGGACATGTGATTGTTTCGGACGCGCTGGAGACCAATGCTCCGACGATCTATGCCGCGGGCGATGTCGTTGGAGAACCCTTGTATGTGTACACCGCCGCGTATGAGGGTGCCCTGGCGGCAGAAAATGCGCTGACCGACGCTTCGCGAAAACGGGACTACACCGCGCTGCCCTGGGTTATGTTCACTGATCCACAGGTTGCGGGTGTCGGCCTTGACGAGAAACAAGCCGAGCAACTGGGCATTCAAGCCGAGGCCACAACGCTTCCCCTCGACCAAGTGCCGCGATGCGTGGCAGCCCGCGACACCCGAGGTTTCGTTACCCTCATCAGGGAGGTTCCCACAGACAAGATTATAGGCGCTCGAATTCTCGCGCCTGAAGGCTCGGAGTTGACCATGGAAATCAGCTTGGCCATCAAATACGGGGTTACCGCCACCGAGCTAGCGAGTTCGTTTCATCCCTATTTGACGCTTTCCGAAGCAATCAAGCTCGCGGCCATCACGTTTAGGAAAGATGTTGGCAAACTGAGTTGCTGCGCCGTATGAACGGAGATAAGGGAGTGACATGAGCAATTCAGATTCGCCAAAAAGCGAAATTTCCCCGTTCGAGGTCGGCCCATTGTCCGCCAGAAGAGAACGGGGTCGGTTACAACCATAAGGAGAATTGAACTATGAACAGACGATTTATGCTGGCCGTGATACTCGCGGCACCCCTGTCTCTGGGCGGATCGGCCGTTATCTCTCATTCGGAATCCGGCGCTTCCAACGGTGCGACCACCTATATCTGTCCGGTTACGGGCGGGATACTGCCTTGTCCGGACTGCTGTGTGTTGAAGTAACGAAGACGTGCGAAAACGACGCCGGGACGTCATGCGTCCCGGCGTCCTCCACGGTGTTCCCATTCCAGAATCGCTTCGCGCCGGACTCTTCCCTTGGTCACCAGGCGGAAACCGAATACCGCCACGAGCCGCCCTATCAAAAGGCCAACTGAAAACGGGTCTGGAAGATATTCAGGTCGCCGTCATAAACATCGCTGTCAATATTGGCATGAACATAATTCCACATAATCCGGGTATTTGGATTGAGGTACCAGTTGAGTCCGACCGTGACGTTATCTTCCTCGCCGCCATGAATCTGGTTGTTTCGCTCAAAGGCGCGATCCAGGATGCTGTTACGCCCGTCGTTCAGGTCGATGGTCGAATAGCGTAGGGCCACCTCCCAGGCGCCCCAGCCCCGGTTCTCCCCGTGGAGTTTGAAATTCCTGTTCGGTGTAATTCCGCCGAAGGCACCGCTGGCGTTCTTGTAGGACCGATTTTCGCCAGTCAACAGGTAGCTAGTCTGAAGATAATACCCATCGAATTCGCGGTTGCCTGCATGGCGCGTGTTTATATCGTTGTAGTAATACTCTCCCTGCACCGAAAAGGGGCCGTAGACCAGAGCGGTCTCCAGGACGATGGAGTCCAGATCTTTCACGTCGAACTCGCCAGTATCGACAACGTGGCCCGCACTGTGGGCCTCCGGCCGCTGCCGGATACGGATGGTATCGCCCGGATTTCGGTGGGTATAGGATGCGCCAAGGTGGAGTAGTTTCCGACCGTCTACGGCATACCAAGGCAGGCCAGTAACGCGGATTGTTCCGCTGTAACCGCCGTCATCCTTGCTGCTCCCGAAGTCATCGGAAGTGCGGAAGAAACCCAGCGCGGCGGTCATCCGTTCCCGATTCTTCTCTCCGAGAAAGGCCCGATGAATCATGACGCCCGAATTGCGCGACGGGGCGAAAACACCTGGCAGGGCGCGCTCCATAAAGGTGATATATTTCGAACTGGTCAATTCTTCCAGACTGAAGGGTTCCTTAAAGTGACCTATTTGAATGTTTCCGACCAGCGGCGCATTGGCGAGCTCCAGGTATACATCTTTGAAGTCCGCGTCACCGCCGGCAAAATCATATTGGGCCTTGAAATTGATGTTCTCGTATATCGTCCCGGATAGATAGAGGCGCGAGCGGCGGAATTCCGAGCCATCTTTCTGGTCGGCCATGCGCTTAAGGGAGCGGTCTTGATCAAACCAAAACCAGTCATTTTGAATCCGGCCGCCAATTTTGAGCTTGGTCTCTCCGTCGGTCGTTTCCATGTTCAGGCCGTTTTTCCAGAAGACCCGAAAGTCATTGGGTTCCGGAGTACTTCCCACGGTCACCCTGTTTTCAAGGGCTTCCACGCGGTCGTTGAGCGGGGCCTCCGGCTGCTCTGCCCTCGGCGTTGCCACCTTTTCTTCGAGGGCCGAGACTCGTTCCTTCAGTGCTTCGATCACGCCCATCATCTCTTTCTCGCGGTCCGTAAGCTCCTGCGTATAGGCCGAAATGGATACCAACGCGAGCAGCAGCGCACAAGACGCCGATATTCCAATTCGTTTGATGGATTTCATCTTCTCTTCCTCTCGTTCATTCATTGTGTGGCGCAGGGCGCAAAGACGTCCGCCGTAGGGTTCGAGCCGGGCATCGGGAACCGGTTTCGTCCTATCCAAACGCGGGTTCTTGTCATTACCCATAAGTAATATCACGCATTATGCTACATACTCAGTCCCGTAGGGACGCCATATCGTAGATAGAATGAGAAGGCCGGCTCCTCGCGGAGTCGTATAAAATACGC
>CAXBPH010000168.1:0-15152 GCA_963977445.1 uncultured bacterium
AAGGCAACCGGCGCATTTGGATCGAGGGCAATGTTTTACTCGATGCGCCACTCGCCGGCACGCCAGCGGCTGGCACGGGTAAACTTCTGGTAAATGAGCACGCGCAGCCAGCCCCTGGTCCTGACGGTGGGGAAAAGGGTGCCCTGGCTTTCGACGGACAGGCGACAAAACTGGTCTATGAAATCGGGGCCTTTCCGGCCCGGGACTTCAGTTTGAGTGTCTGGTTCGCAGCGGATAATCTCGGAAGTACGACATCGGACTGGCATCATATTTTTTCTGCCTGGAGTCAAAGTTCCGATGACCCGCTACGGGTTTCTGTGCAGAATGGTCAGCTCGTGGTAAACATCGAGCAGGCGGGCGGCGGCTATCATTGCGGCGGGCCTGCACTCGTCGAAGGGGCGTGGACCCATCTCGCGGTAGTGAAAGAGAGCGGGCAGCTTCGACTCTACGTCAATGGCGTGCTGTCCCATGAAATTGCCGTGGGGGCCGATACCTTGACCAGCGCTACGACCGTTGGGCTGGGCTGCAATCCCAACTACAGCAAGCTCGAAGGTTTTGAAGGACGTATTGCTGACGTGAAGTTTTACGCAGGCGCCCTGACCGACGCGGCGATTCAACGACTGGGGGAACTGCGCTGATATTGTTTGTGGCGTGGAAGATCGGGGACTGCACCGGCCGAGCAAATGCCGTTTGGCCTTTTTTCGCCTCGTGGTAAATGGGAACCGTATTGTATGAAATGGCGATTGTGATCGCCGGGGCCGTCCCCCTGAGTGGGCCCTGCCCTCGGGGGGACGGCCCCGACGGTCTTCGTGTGCGTTGTGGTGTTGCCTGCATTAGCCAACCACGTGTATTCCTGCGCCGGGTGAGGGTTGTTGCGTCGGTGCAGTCCCGGTGCAGGCCCCTAAAATATTGGTGGACGCTCGGGGCCTATGTAGGGAGCCGCGCCGGGTTGGTCGGTACGGGGTTCGACGGTGGTCAGGGTGGGGTCTTCTGTCGTTGGTGCTTCAATCATGCCGTAGTATCGGCCCATCCAATAGGCGTCGAGCCAGCCGGATGGATCGAGGACGGCGGTGCTGCTGTCGCTGTCGAGTTGTTGGAAGGAGCGGTTCCAACGTTGCCAGCCCACATCGCGGGGGGTAAGGGGTTTCCAGTTTTCGAGGTAGTTGATGTAGTCGGTCGGATTCTGCAGGTCGCTGCGATGGGAATTTGTGTAAGCATACTTGAAGCAGTCCAATGGATAGGCGCGAAGGTGATCGGAGGCCTGTTCCGGTTCGCAGTCATTTCCGGTGAGGGCGCCGTAGATGAAATCGAACCAAGTCTGCTTTTCGATGCGCTTGATCTCCCAGCTTCGCTGGAGGCTGCGCATGAGGGGGGCCCGGACTTCCGGATCGGTCTCATAACGAAGCACGGGGTAGTAGGCGAGGAAGGCGAGTCGATCATCGAAGCGGGTGTAGTGGGGGAAGGTGCGCTTTTGACGGAGGACGTTGTCCAGATAATTCCAGTCGAGAAGCTGTTGGCGGGCAGCGGCAAATTTGGGGCTGGGACAAATGCGGTTGGCGACGGCGGCAAAGCTGAGGGCCTGGAGGGCATTAAGTCCCCGCTCGTCTACATGCTCCGGGCTGAAAATGAACTCGGGACTCCATTGGGCCCAAACGGTGGGCTTGCCGTCGAGATCCATGAGTACCCAGCCATTGTCCACGATGTGGCCGATGAGCCGTTCGAGATGTTCCGCAGCCGCTTTCTTTTCCGCACCTTCGGCGACCAGGTCATGAAAGAGGGAGACAGAATAGACGTGGGCCACGACCTCGTCGCTGGAGGTGTCCCCTTTCCATTCCCAGAGGCCGTCGCCACTCCGGTTCCACTCGGCGGGTCGGCCTGCCGAACCGAGATCGGTGCGACGACCTTTTTCGCCTACCGCGTGAATCGAGCGCGCCGGGTAGCCATCGATGGGCGTAATTTCCTCGCTCCATTTGATGGTCTTAAAGATATCGACCGCCTCTTCTCGGACGGCGGGGTCCTTCGTTACGGCATATTCAAAGCAGAGGGCATCAAGATAGTGACAGGTGTAGCCAATATCGTTGTCCCCGAAGAAGCGCTGGTAGGTACCATCTGCATTTCTGTTGAGCAGGGTTATCATGCCGAGGCGCAGCATGCCCCAGTCTTTCAGTTGTTGCTTATAGTGGGCGGCCTTTTTCTGCAGGGTAAAGGGAAGGTATCGAATAATACTAAGACCGCCGTCGGTGGCCAGGTAAACGACGTTGTCACCCGTTGCGATGGCGTTGACCTTGTCGTTGGGGAGCCAGCGCCCGGCACCAAAGAATTGGAAGGCCCCATCGACGAAGCGTGCCGCGCCACGGGTTGTGCCCACCCAGTAGTCGTGGTCAAAGCCGGGGGCGACGCAGGTGGTGTCTTCGTAAGGCAGGCCTTGGGGGCCCTGGACGTCGTGCCAGCTTGCACCGCGCAGGATGCCGAGGCCCCGGCTGGTGGCCACAACGACCTGATTGCCCAGTGATTGCATGTCCCGTGTTTCACCACCGAGGGGGAGCTCATTCCAGTCTTCCACCTCATAGTATTCCAGACGATCGGCCTTCAAAAAGCCAAGCTGCTTTGCGTGACGGACATAAATCGTTTCGCTGTAGGATTGGACACCGAGGATTGGGTCCTTACTTTCCCTGGCCAACAGGGGAGTGAGCTGGCTTCCCTCCAGACGATAAATCTGTGTCGCCGTAACGGCGATTACCTTTTTACCATGTTCTGTGATGTCTACCACCGGGACATCGGATACGTGGGTCCAGGTGGTACCATCGTAACTCCAGAGTCCATCGTCGGTGAGGGCCCAGAGTGTGGCCCCTATGACACGGAGTCGAATCGTAGCAACCGTCGGGCCTGCTGTGGGGAGGAGTGCGTCATTTCGTACTTCAGCGATGCCCTCGGTGGTGCCTACATACGCGATACCCCCATAGACCGCGACGCTGCTCAGGGATTGCTTTGTTTCCACGAGCGTGGCAGATTCCTGGAGATACACGTCGTCTTTTACAGGTCGCCAACCCGGATTCTCCGGTATGGGAATATCAGCGTGGACGATGGTGAGTCCAAAAAGAAGGCACAGGGTAAGACCCACGGTGATCGATTTCATGGTGACGGTACTCCTAGCGGCATCGGGCAATCAGACCTTTTCCGAGTGACCGGGTAAGTTTCGGGCGGAAACGTCTGGTCTGGAGAAAAAGCAAAAGCGTGGGTAAATTGGGGCGGATTGGCGTGACCAATCAGGAGGGCGGACCGGGATGTCCGCCATACCCATTTACGATTCTGCGACTGGTACAGTTGTATCAGAGGCTCTCTGGCAAGTGCAAGGTGAGTTCCGAGGGGCGGGTTGTGAGGCTATGATGGTATGGGTTTTGCGGAGAGAAAGGTAGACGGGGTACCTATGAATGTGTGCTATAATGAAAAACTTGAATCACTGCCCCGCAATACGGGCATAGTCATCATGTAAATCCGGGAATGCAGGGCGTCTGGATTTCTATGTCTGTCATCGATTTATAGGAATTTAGCGCGCATTTCCAAGGCGGCAAATTCCATTTTTGGGCAGTACTGACATTTTCACGCTATCCTGCGGTCTGAAACAGTCCGGGGCAACGAATCGAGCGTAGCGGATGAAGCGACTTAAGGCAATAGAGTCTGGCGGCGGATGGTTCCGTTTGGGATCGTTGGCTAGCTTCAGCGCCGTAGCTTTGCTCGGAGCTGTGGTGATGTTGGGGTGGGTGCTGGATGTCAAAGAGCTTGCGCAACCCATCCCGGGCGGTGCCATCATGCAATTCAACACCGCCCTGTGTTTGTTTCTGCTGGGACTCGGTGGCATGTTTCTCGTTGGTGGATACCGGCGGATTGCGCTGTGGACGACCTTTCTTCCGTCACTTCTAGGCTTTGTCACGGTTCTTGAGTACCTATTTTCCAAGAATTTTGGAATTGACCAGCTCATCGTACAGGCCACGATTACCCATCCGACAATCTTACCCGGCAGGATGGCGGCCAACACGGCCATTGGCTTTCTGCTTAGTGGTGTCGCCGCCGTACTTATCGCCCGATTTATACGAAATGCCCGGTGTTTGGTCGTGGCCCGCGTATTCTGTGTAACCGTTGTCGCCCTATCGCTGATTTCTCTGATTGGCCATCTCTTTTCCTTGTCGCCCATGCCCGGTTGGTATGGCCTCACCCACATGGCCCCCCACACGGCCATTGGCCTGGCCATCGTATCAAGCAGCTACCTGGCCTGCAGTGGCATCGTGATGGGTCAGAAGGCCTATACGTTTCGGCTACACGCACCATGGATGGCCTTGGCTTTTGGTTTAGTAATTTCATTCGGGGTGTGGCAATCGGTGATTGCAGACCGGGCAGAAAAGTGGGTCCTTTTTTCCAATTCTGAAGCCACGACTACCGCTCACCGAATAACCTACCAATGGGATAGCCGCGTTAAGGCAATGGAACGCCTTGAAGCACGATGGCGTCGTGCTGGTGGATTGCCTGAGTCGGTGTGGCGATCGGATGCTGCGGAGTATGTCGCCGATATTGAGGGGCTCCTGGCGCTGGCCTATTGTGGACCCGACGGGGGAATAGTCTGGGTGGCGCAGTCTCCTTCTTTTGACGAAGGAAGCCTTGCGGCGGTTCGGAAAACGGACACGTGGAAACATGCTTTTGACGTTGTTGGGAGTAGCGCGGGGACCCAACTAACCCGATCCTTCGAGGAGAAATCGGGCATTCGTTATATGCTCACCGTAACGCCTACGGCGGAGGAGGGGGTCAATAGCGGGGCCTTTGTCGGAGTCTTCGGACTTGACCAAACGATGATCTCTGCCATATCGAACACCGAGCGAGGCGAATTTCGATTTCGCCTTTGGGAGAATGAAGCGGTCGCATTTGCATCGGTCCCGTCCTGGTCCCCCGAAGATGCGTTGCCCAGCGCGATAGTTGATGTGGGCATATCTACCTTGAACTGGCAGATAGAGGCCATGCCCTCCATGGCCTACTTTCAGAAGGTGCAGTCAGAATTGGGGGGTGCCATACTTTTTCTCGGGTTGATCATGACCACTGCCCTGGTTTGGAGCTTGCGGGAGCGGAGCACAGCACTGCGCTTGGCAGCGGAAAACTCGGCCACCAATGAGGCGCTTTCCCGGGAGATATTGGAGCGTGAAGAGGTGCAACAAGCGCTGGCCCGCCGAGAAGCTCACATTAATACCCTGCTCCAGTCTACGGCGGAAGCTATTTATGGGATTGACAAGGAAGGGCGGTGTACTTTCTGCAACCGGTCGTGCATTCGGATGCTGGGGTTCGCGTCGGAAGAAGATATGCTGGGGAAAAATGTACACCAGCTCATTCACCATTCATTGGCGGATGGAACGGCCTATCCAGAAGAGACGTGCCGGATCTATGAAGCCTACTTGACCGACTCTGGGGTTCACATAGACACCGAAGTATTCTGGCGTGCCGATGGTACCTCCTTTCCGGTGGAATACTGGTCTCACCCTGTACTTCGTGACGGTGTCGTTAACGGTGCCGTGGTAACCTTTCTGGATATCTCGGATCGTAAGGCTGCCCAAGCGGCCTTGCACGCGAGTGAAGAGCGCTTTGACCTGGCGGTTCGTGGAGCAAATGACGGGCTCTGGGATTGGGATATTGTCAGCGATGTGGCCTGGTATTCAGAGAGATTTAAAACGCTTCTTGGATACGACGAGGAATCGGAACTCTTCCGTGGTTACCGGGAACTTACCGATGGGGCTCACCCGGATGATTGTGAAGACCTGCGGGAAGCCTTGCGGAAGCATTTAGAAAATTATGTGCCCTATGACGTGGAATGTCGCCTGAAAACGAAGGACGGGGCGTATCGCTGGTATTCCCTTCGAGGCAATTGTGTCCGTGGGGCAGATGGTAGCGCCATACGGATGGCGGGGTCCCTACAGGATATAACCGAACGTCGTTCTTTAATGCAGGAGATGAATCGTTTAAACCAGCATCTCCAGGAGCAAGGGCGGGATCTCGCACTTCGGAACCAGGAGGTCGAGGCCTTTGTGTATATCGTTTCCCACGATTTACGTGCACCGTTAGTGAATATCCAGGGGTTCTGTTACGAGCTTGAGTATTCATGCGAGGCCCTGGAAAAGCTACTGGCCGGATCCGACTTACCGGACGGTGCCCAGGCGCCCTTTCGGGAAATTGTCCTTCGGGAAGTGCCCGATTCCTTACGTTTTATTAAAGCAGGGACGGCTCGGTTTGAGCAGCTTATCAATGCGCTGTTGCGGCTCTCGCGGACGGGGCGCCAAACTTATACATACGACACGATTGACATGGCAGCAATAGTTGGGGAAGTCGTAGATTCCCTCGCCAAGAATATCGAACAGGTCGGCGCGTCGGTCGTTGTGAGCTCGCTGCCCGCAGCCGTAGCGGATCGCGTGGCCATTGGTCAGGTGTTCAGTAACTTGACGGTAAATGCCTTGAATTACCTTCGCCCGGACGTGGCGGGTCAAATCGAGATTGGTGGCGAATTGGATGGGGAGACGGGAAATCCCCACTTCTGGGTGCGAGACAATGGGTTGGGGATACCCGAAGCGGTCCGGGAGCGGGTTTTTCAGGTTTTTCAGCGGGCGCACCCCGAGCAATGTGACGGCGAGGGCATGGGTCTTGCCATTGTGAAACGAATTGTCGAACGGCATGGTGGAGATATTTGGGTGGACAGTGAAGTGGGGCATGGCAGCACCTTTCACTTTACCGTATCTCAAACGCACCTTGAACCGTCTTTAAACCTTTCAGAGGAGCCTGCAGGTTATGGAGCCTGATATTTCCCAAGTGTGTGTATTGGTGGTAGACGACAACGAAGGTCATTCTGAGTTGGTGCGCCGCAATTTGCGCCGGGCGGGAATAACCAATGAAATAGTCGCCGCCGCTAGTGGCGAGGCCGCCCTCGATTTTGTTTACTGTCGGGGCGTGTATGCAGAACGAACGGCCTATGGTGGTCTGCTCATACTGCTCGACATCAATATGCCAGGTATCGACGGCGTCGAAGTGTTGCGTACGCTTAAGTTGGATCC
The DNA here is from genome assembly GCA_963977445.1 of uncultured bacterium. Lineage (GTDB taxonomy): Bacteria > Hydrogenedentota > Hydrogenedentia > Hydrogenedentales > JAEUWI01 > JAEUWI01. The sequence continues at coordinate 7,080 of CAXBPH010000168.1, forward strand.
TCAGAAGGCGCGTATACCGGTTGTGATGTTGACGACTACTGATGATCCCCGAGAAATAAAGCGTTGCTATGAACTGGGTTGCAGCGTGTATATTACGAAGCCAGTTTTGCCTGAGGCCTTCATGGATGCCATTAAAAAACTGGGTCTATTTATCTCTATCGTGGAACTGCCGAGAGAGAAGGGAGAATGAAAAGCGTGATCGGACAGTCGAATCATGTATTGATTGTCGAGGATGACGTGGCGACTGCAGAACTCGAACTACGGGCCCTGCGGCGTGCGGGATGCGAAGCTATGGTGGTCCGCACGTTGGACGAGGCGGTTGCGTATCTCGGGGCGTTATCGCCCATTGCGATCATACTCGATTTTAATCTGGGTAGCACGCCGGCCTGGCCGATTCTGGAAACTGGCAGAGCAATGTCCCCGCCGATTCCCGTGATTATGGTAACAGCCATGGGGGATGAGCGGGTCGCATCGGAGGCGATACAGCGGGGTGCTTCCGACTACGTAATCAAGACCGGTGACTATGTGCGCCGTCTCACCCAATCGGTGGATAACATTGTCCGGGTGTCAAAGGCGGAGCGGGCCTTGCAGCAAATGAAGGAATGGCAGTCGGCCATTCTGAGTTCGGTGGAGTCGCATATTGCCCTGCTGGACGAGTCAGGCGAAATCGTTCTTGTGAACGACGCCTGGAAGCAATTTGCCGACGAGAATGGTATGGAGAATCCCACGTACGGCGTGGGGCTGAACTATGATTCCGTTTGCAATGGTCTTCACGGAATGGACAAGTCGGATATGGCCCGGGCGAGTCGTGGTCTGCGCGACGTTTTGGAAAATCGGGTTCTGCGTTTTCGGTTGGAATATCGTTGCTCCTGTAGTGCGGAAGACCGTTGGTTTCGGCTGGAAATATCGCCGGTTCGAAACGCGTTGCGCGAGGGTGCGGTTGTTATGCATGTGGATATTACAGACCGCGTGTTATCAGAAAGCGCGCGATTGGCAAACGCGACGTTGCTGAACAATATTCTCCAGGGCGTTGATGAGGGCATCCTGGTTGTCGATGCCGACGGTAAACTCCTCAAATGGAACCGGGCGGCAGAGGATATATTGGGCACGGATGTTGGCGTCATTGGCGACGATTGGCTTGTATGGCTACGCCCTCAGCCGGGAGAGACGGGTATCCGCTCTTCGACGGAAGAGTTTCCGTTGGTTGAGGCGTTGGCGGGTAAGATAGTCGGGGAACAGGAACTTTCCATCAATCACCCGGAAGGTAGAACCGTATTTCTGAGTGTAAACGCCCGACCTTTGATGGATGCCACCGGGGCCGTTTGCGGCGCCGTAGCAACCTTTCGGGATATCACGGAGAAACTTGCCCGCGACGTGGAAATTCGTCGTATTGCTGCGGCGATGGCGCAGACGGCGGATGGTGTAACCATTACCGATACAGCGGGTCAGATCGAATATGTGAATCCGGCCTTCGAGAAAATATATGGCTATATGGCTGAAGAAGTGCACGGAAAGAATACCTCTCTGTTGGTGAGTACGGACGCGGATCAAGCGAACGACGATGCGTTGTGGGCGGTATTGAAATCGGGACAGGCCTGGAGTGGACGTTTGACCCGACGCACAAAATCCGGGACGAACTGTATCGTGGAATCGACGATTACTCCGGTACGCGACAGTCTCGGCGACACGTGTTTCTATGTGGCGACGGAGCGTGATGTGACGGCACAGGTAGCGATGGAATTACACCTGCGTCAGGCACAGAAGATGGAGGCCATCGGGGTTTTGGCGGGGGGGATTGCTCACGATTTCAACAATATTCTGGCGGCGATCGATGGCTATGCGCGCATGGCAGAAAGTCATCTGGAAGACGGTACCCAGGCGAAGGAAGACTTGTCGTATGTGATTCAGGGTGCCCACCGGGCAAAGGATTTGGTGCGCCAGATTTTGACGTTCAGCCGACAACGCGATGTGACCTTGAAAGAGGTTGATCTGAATGGGATTTTGCAGGAATCGGTGGAGTTGATGCGAGCGACGCTACCTTCCTCCATTTCGATTCGGACGAGCATCGATATAGACAGGGCCGAGGTTCTGGCGGATGAGACGCAGTTGCAGCAGATCATCGTGAATTTGTGCAACAATGCCGCCCATGCGATGAAACAATCGGATGGGGTCATTGATATTCGACTCTCTCCAGTGAAGGTAACACAGGAAAAGGCACTTGCCCTGATGGCACCCCTGGTGTCTGGTAATTATGCGCTGCTGGAAGTGGAGGATAATGGAACGGGCATTCCTGAAGACTTACGGGCACGCATTTTCGATCCCTTTTTCAGCACGAAGAAATCGGATGGCGGCACGGGCCTCGGCCTGGCAACCGTCTTGGGGATTGTTAAGGAGCACCGCGGCACGATAACGGTGGAGAGCACCGTGGGGAAGGGTACCACGTTCTTCGTCTATTTGCCATTGTGCGTCTCGGCGACTGCTCCAAAAAAACAATCCCCCAAAGCCCCGCTCACCCGAGGCAATGGCGAACATATTCTGGTGGTGGACGATGAAAAGCCTATCGCAGCGTTGTCAGGGCGCATGTTACAAAACCTGGGGTATCGGGTCAGCGTTTTCAATGTGTCGAGTGAGGCCCTGGAGACGTTTCGTGGTGCACCCGCAAGTTTTGATCTTGTCTTGACGGATTTGACCATGCCGGGTATGAAAGGTAACGAGCTGGCCGCTCACATGCGTGCCTTGCGACCCGATTTGCCCATTATTTTGCTTTCCGGATATGTCGAGGGCGAAGTCTTAGAGGAAGCCAATGTCTTTCGCGCGTTGGCAAAGCCCGTGCAGCTCAACGAACTCGCGAATACGATTCGCGAAGCCCTCGATTTGGCATCGGGTGGCGCGTCTGAATGATCATGGTTTTTCGGACGGGGCAGTGTAAACCTTGTCGGAAATTTCGGTGACAACTCAGGTAATGATGTCGTGGACCACATTGCCGTAAACATCGGTCAGTCGATAGTCCCGGCCCGCATAGCGGTAGGTGAGTTGCTCGTGGTCGATGCCCATGAGATGGAGTATGGTGGCGTGTAAATCGTGGACGTGGACCGGTTTGTCTACCGCGTGCCAGCCGTACTCATCGGTCGCGCCATAGGTCATCCCCCCCTGCGTGCCACCGCCGGCCATCCACATGGTAAAGCCAAAGGGGTGGTGCTCCCGACCGTTCGTACCTTCGGCTGTGGGGGTTCGGCCAAATTCACCGCCCCAAAGTACGAGGGTGTCGTCGAGCATGCCTCGTGATTTGAGGTCTTTCAACAGGCCCGCAATGGGCTTGTCCGTGGCGGCACAATTGTTGGCCAGTTCCTCGCGCAATCCACCGTGTTGATCCCAGAGCTGACAGCTGGCGCGCTTTTCAGTCTGGGTGTGGTAGACCTGGATACAGCGTACGCCCCGCTCGGCCAAACGACGGGCCATGAGGCATTGCTTTCCGAAGATGGCGGTGGTGGGTTCATCCAAGCCATAGAGTTTTTTCGTGGCTTCACTTTCGCCTTCGATGCCGAAGGCCTCCGGTGCCTGCGACTGCATACGGTAGGCCAGCTCAAAGGATTCAATGCGGGCATTGAGCCGACCGTCTTCTTCCCGACTGCGGGCATGCTGCTGGTTGAGGGCCATCAGGGCGTCGAGCTGGGTGCGTTGCACGCCTTTGTCGAAACGTCCGTTGGAGAGATTGGCAATGGGATTGTCCAGATCGGCGACCAGGGTGCCCTGGTAGGCGGCGGGCAAAAAACTCGAACCCCAAAGGGGCGCGCCCTGGGCCGGTTGGGCAGGACTCAATACCACGAAGCCGGGGAGATTCTGCGTTTCATTGCCCAGGCCATAGAGGAGCCACGAGCCGAGACTCGGTCGGGAAAAAGTCTGCTCGCCCGTGTTCATCTGGAGGCAGGCCCCATTGTGATTGATGTTGTCGGCCACCATGGAGCGAATCACACAAAGGTCGTCGGCACAGGTGGCGAGGTGGGGCAGGAGTTCGCTGATTTCCATGCCACTCTGGCCATGGCGCGCAAACTCCCACGGAGAGCCGAGGAGGTTGCCCGTCTTTGTGCGCTCCAGCGAGGGTTTTTCGAAGGGCAGGGGCTTTCCGCTTTCGGCCCGCAAGCGGGGCTTCGGGTCAAAAAGATCGACGTGAGACGGTCCGCCCGACATGAACAGGAAGATGACCCGTTTGGCCTTGGGAATGAGTTGGGCGGGATTGGCGACGGCTTTGCCATTGAGCACACCGGCGAGTCCGAGCATGCCGAAGCCGTTGGCAAAGGTGCGCAAGGCTTCGCGGCGTGTAGGACGATTAAAATTCGACTGCATCATTTTTTGACACCTCCTGACGTCCTTCCAGTATAGCAGGGATCCTTTGCCGTGGCACACAGTAACCCGTCGTAATTTTCGCGAGCGAAATCCGTCACACGGCCGACTAGTTTGGTCGACCGTAACGGCAGCGCGGGAATCTGGCACAAGAGAGAAAAGGTTTGCCCGCGTTTTTGCCTCGCTGGGCGACTTTTTTTACGAGGGGCCCGCCACATTTGGGGCACGTCCATTCCCCATCGCCGACGGGAGTCGCCACGGGCGCCGACAAAGTTGGGTGTTGGGCTTCACGGGCGATGGCGCAGCAAATTTGGGCAGAGAGCGCCGGGACGTCATATTGCCGTGCCGATGAGGAATTCATCCCGCTCCTGACGGTCACGACGCTGATGGGAGCGGTCGTTCAGTTCGATGCCGCAAACCATCCGTCCCGAGTCCGCCTCGCAGAGGATGTAGTCGAAATGTTTGCCGGCGATCTTATTGAAGGCCTTTTGCCGGGTGCTGGCATCCAGACCCGATTCGGTTTTCAACACATCGGCCACGCGGACCTTTCCAAAGAGAACGATGCCATGGGGGAGGGCCTGTTGCAGGGCCAGATAGAAGCGCCATTCCGCGGGGGTGAAGAGATGCTCACGCTGCCGATAGGGATAGCGTTTTTTGGCCTCGAAGGTAAGGAAGAAGAGGAGTAGGGCCGCCACGACCGCGACCAGGATGCCGATAATGGGCATGGAGGAGAATAAGAGCGCTTGCATGTCAGGTACCTCCCAGGATGTTGGCCGTTGCTTTCGCAAGAGTATAGCAGTCTGGCGTATAGGGGCGTCGAGTTTGCTGCGTGTGTGTTGTGGGACGGGTGGAACCTGTGGGACCTGTGAGGCAAAGGCGGCCCTAACGTGTGGCGGGTAGGTATTTTTTCGGCGAATCTTCGGCTGCGATGGACACAAATTCCGCAGGTTGCCCAACCGGGTGCGCTGTGTTATCTTGCTGCGAGTGGAGTTTTTCTAGCAAACCGACGCACGGGGCGTCAACAGGGAGGCATTCTTCATGGGTTCGACGTATTGCAGTTTATTGTATCACGCGGTGTTTTCCACGAAAGATAGGAAGCGTTGGCTTGACGACGGCATACGGCAACGGCTCTACAGCTACATGGACGGGACCGTCCGCGAAAAGGGTGGCGTACTCATCGCAGCAAACGGCACGGATGACCACGTTCATCTGCTTCTTGGGCTCCATCAAACCAAGGCCATTGCCGACGCGGTGCAGGAAGTGAAGGCGAATAGTTCCCGGTGGATTCATGATTCGTTTTCGGAGTACAAAGATTTCGCGTGGCAGCGTGGTTATGGTGCGTTCAGCGTTAGTTTCAGTCAACAAGACAAGGTGGAAGCCTATCTGGCGAAACAACAAGTGCACCACCGGAAGGCGACATTCCAGGAAGAGTTCTTGATTCTCCTCAACGCACATCGGGTGGAATACGACGAGCGATATATTTGGGATTGATGGGGCGATGTGCCATCCGCTTCGCGGATTCAACAGGATGTCGTCACTGGTTCCTGGGACTTACGTCCCAGGCTATTGACTGGCGTCCACTTCGCGGACTGTTTGGAGAGCTTTGTGGGATTGGTGTCATTCGCTTCGTGGATTCAACAGGATGTCGTCGCTGGTTCCATGGACTTAACGTCTCAGGCTATTGACTGGCGTCCGCTTCGCGGACTGTTCGCAGAGCTTTGCGGGCTTGTGCCATCCTTCGTGGATTCAACAGGATGTCGTCGCTGGTTCCTGGGACTTACGTCCTAGGCTATTGACTGACGTCCGCTACGCGGACTGAAATAAGTCTCGCGGGGCTGGATTTAAAGTCTTGCGCCGTTAGATGCCGTCGTGCAGAACCAAGACAACGTCTGACAACAGGCAGTTCAGCTCCGGAGGAGCGGTAGTCAATAGCCTGGGGTGGAGCGCAGCGGAACCCCAGGACCGCACGAGCCCCACGCTGAATCCGAGAAGCGGATGGCAGAAGGAAATCATGGTGTGGGCATTCGCTCCCGGAGTTTGGTGTAGTCGATAGTTTAACCGGGGCCGATGGTAGGAGGAAATTGCAGTTCCTGCCAGTCATTTCACGCTCTACTTCTCCTCAATCCACGAAATAAAACTCATTGCTACTCAATAGCACCTGCGCATACGCCGTCAGGGCCTCCGGGTTGGGGTGGCCCAGTTGGGTGAGGGTCTCGTGGGCGAAGTCGCGTTCTGACTCTGTTGGCGGGCGGGCGTAGAGGCGGCGGTAGATCTCCGTAACGGTCTTGTCGATGGTCTCGGCGCGGGTGGCGTTGGCGAGGGTTTCGGCGGCGCTCAGGGTCAGGGGGTGGTTCATGAGGAAGAGGGCCTGGGGCGCGACGGTTAACTCATTGCGGGCGGGGACGATGCTGGTGGGGTCGGCGCCGTCGAAGAGTTGGGTGTAGGTGTTGAGGTTGGATCGGGTGGTGCGGTAGTAGAGGGTGCGGCGGGGCGTGGCGAGGTCAACGAAGGCCGGGCCGCCGGGGGTGGTGTCGAGTTGGCCGGTGACAAACATGAGGGCGTCGCGGAGGGATTCGGCGTCGAGGCGGGTGCGGTTCATGCGTGCGAGGAGGCGGTTCTCGGGGTCGGCGTTGTGGAGGGCTTCGCTGGTGTGGCTGTCTTGTTGCCACGTGGCGCTGTTGAGGATGAGGCGGTGGATGGCCTTGAGGCTCCAGCCCGATTCGATGAACTGGGTGGCGAGGTAGTCGAGGAGTTCGGGGTGGGTGGGTTCCTGGCCCTGGACGCCAAAGTCGCCGGGGGTGCGGACGAGGCCCTGGCCCGTGTGGTGTTGCCAGAGGCGGTTGACCATGACGCGGGCGAGTAGGGGCGCAGCGTCGGTGGTGAGCCATTGGGCGAGTTCTTCGCGGCCGCTGCCCTGGGTGACGGGCTGGGGCTGGGTGCCGGGGATAATGGCGGGCATCTGTCGGGGTACGAGGTCGCCGAGGTTGGTGTATTCCCCACGGTGGTGGATGTGGACGTCGTGGATTCCGGCGTGTTCGGTGTTGGGTACGCCGCCTTCCTGGATGCCGATGGCGTAGTCGAGGGGCTGTTGGACTTCACTTTCGAGGGCGGCAATCCGGATGTCGAGTTCGGCAAATCGAGCCGGGTCGGCCAGGGGAGGCGCATCGACAAAGAAGGGCCCTGCGGGCGCGGTCAGTTGGTCTACGGCGGCGCGGAGGGGGGACTCGGGGTCGGCACGTCCCGCGTCGATAGCGGCCTGGATGGCGGCGGTGGCCTGGACGATCGTGTTGATGTCGCCTCGCCCTTCCTGTACGGCGCGGCGGGCGGTCTGCCAGGGGGCGAAGAGGACGGGGTCGAGCATTGACTTGCCGGTTTCGCGAAAGAGCCACCACACGTCAGGATTTCCGGCGTTGTCGGCCCAGGGATTGCCGGCGTTGAACTTGGGGACGATGTCGTCGGCCGTGTTCCAGGCGGTGCCGTCTTCGGCGTGAATCTGAAGTTCCAGTTGGGTGGTGTCGCAGCTGTAGTCCCCCTTGCGCTTCACCGTGAGGAGGAGGTGGTCGCCCTGTTCCACCTGGAGGGGGGTGGTCACGCTCAAGGGCATCATGCCGCCATTGTCGATGGCACCTTCAGCAATAAGCCGTTCTATCCCGGCGGCACGGTGGGTCAGGGTCCATTGGACGCCATCGCCACAGTTGGGGTCGGCATCGGCGACCTGTCCCGAGAGGGTGA
>CAXBPH010000169.1:0-15133 GCA_963977445.1 uncultured bacterium
ACCGGCTCTGCCGGTGAGAATTCATCAGACTCTGCCGTTCCGTCGAGTTCTTCTATGGTTAGCTCAAGCAGCGTAATTTTTGCCGTGTTGCAGAATAGGGCGGTCGAAACTCTCCGATAGCCCCAGCGGGGCGGCATAGGGTTTTCGGAGATGGAACCCAATTCGCGCCCTATGTCGCCCCGCTGGGACTCGTATCGGCGTGTGTCGACCAAAACCCAGGACTCGCTACGCTCGCCGCTGGGCTACGATATTTCGCCCACTTCGTGGACTTAACAGCCCCGTTGCCGGGGCTTTCCTCATACCCCCGGCCTGCCGGTGGTTGCTGATTAGGCGAGGGCAGTCCGCGAACAAATCCAGCACGTTCGTTTCTGCAGCGTATGCAAGGGCCTGCAATAGTCCAACGTACCGGCGGCTTGGCCACTATCGCTATAAAGCAGCCTTGGACAATTGGGAGCGCAGGTCTTGGACGCGCCTAAGGTGGGCGGCCCGCCTGCCCCGGGCCGAAGGCACGTTGTATTTTACGTCTTCGACGTAATGCAGGCGAGCCGCCCTTCCAGGCTTCCCGTTTCGGAAGTTGGCAACTTACTATCTTGGAAAATGTCGGAGACGGTCCTTCGCTTATTCAGCGCTCAGGGATTCTTGGTAGCCTTCGAGACTCTTCCGAACAGACTATCCGCCTCATCGAAGAATTGCCCCTCCTTCGTTGTGGTCCGGTCAACCCCGCCTTTTACGGATGCTGCGGGGATGGATTCCTTCTTGGGGTCGTCTGCGATATCTTTCAATTCGACGATACGTTTTCCCTTTTCAGACATGATTCAACGGCTCCTACATGAAGTTTCGGTCCGTAGACGCCCGGTTCGAACGTCCAATCACTGCTCTATTAAGTGTATTCTCAACAGGGCGATCTGTCAACTCGCGGGGGCATTTCTCCGCCCTCAGGACGTGGGGCTACGTCGATAATTGGTTATGGTGAACTGTTCCTGAAAACCCAGTCCCCGATAGATGCCTGCCCCGGCGGCGGAGGCCTGCAAGGTTGCATAGCGGCTGGAGGAGGCCGCGCACCGGGCCATCGTGTGGTCCATGATCATGCGGGCCAGACCTTTGCCCCGATGTTCCTTCGGTACGCCGACCTGATGGATGCCAATGGTGTCGCCTGTTTGAAAGGTAAGGGCCGTTGCGACAGCCTGTCCACCTTCCCGGGCAAGGAGTAGCTCCACATCGGGCACGGCGGCAATACGACCTACGACGGTGGCATCTATTTCGTAGCCAAAGGCCTGGGAGGCGACCTCGGCCCAAACGCTAATCTCATCCGGCGATGTCACGTTCGTCACATCACCTTGGGTTGAAGCGGGAGCGCTGTATCCTTCGAAATCGAGGTACATGGCTACCTGGGAAGAGTAGGCCGCAAGCCCTTGGTCGGTCAACAGGTGCTGCAATTCGTCACTGCGATCCCGTCCTTCCCACAGGGAAATACGCAACGTCCCGGGAGCGAAGGCAGGGTGCGCTGAAGGGCCACAAGGGTTTCGTCCGTGACCGGCGAATCAAACCAGCAGCGGTGGGGCCAACTCAACGATATGCGCAGATGGCTCAGGTCGCCGTCGTTGCCGGGGGAGAATCCCATAACGGACCAGAGGGCTGTGAGATTGTCTATGTTGGCTTTATTCAGTTCGTTTACAGTCATCGTAGATCTCTACCCGGCGCTGCGCGCGGTAAATTGATAACTGCCAGCGCCTACATCATAGACGGTGCGTCCGTCGTCATCCACAAACGTATGCACACCGGTGCTGTCGTCTACATCGGAGGGCACGGGTGGGATGATTCGCGCCGTTGTGTTGGCGGGAATCTCTACCGTCATGGTGAAGGTGCCTTCCTTGCTCCATTCACAGCGGATCGGGCCATACATGGAGTTGTAGCTGCCCTTCGCCCATTGGACGGCTTCGATGCGGGGCTGGATGACGATGCGCTTGAATCCGGGTGCCAGAGGACGAATGCCCAGGAGATATTCGTAGTACCACTGGCTCACGATGCCGAAGGCGAAGTGGTTGAAGGAGTTCATGCCCGAGGACAGGGCTTCGGGTTGGTTGCTGTTCCACCGCTCCCAGATGGTGGTGGCGCCGGACTCGACCATATAGCCCCACGACGGATAGCTGCGATTGGTGGCGAGAATGGCCGCAAGGTCGTCGCGCCCGGAATCGCTCAGGGCGGGCATAAGATAGGAGGTGCCCACAAATCCCGTCGTCAGGTGGTTGTCATGTTCCGCCAGGTCTTCGGCGAGTCGTCCCATCACGCCGTCCCGCTTTTCTGGCGGTGTGATGCCGAAGGCGAGGGGAATGAGCTGGGCCGTCTGGGTGCCCCCTTCATAGTTGTCGGTGGCCGGGTCAAGGTAGCGTTCGTTATATCGACCAGCCAGTTGCGTTGCTTCTACAGCGAGGGATTTTCCGTCGGTGGAACGTCCGATGGCTTCGGCCATGGTGGCCAGCCGCGTTGTGGACAAGTATTGATACGCCCCGGCGAGGGGATCACGGGGTGAAGATTCGACGGCCACCCAATCTCCGTAGCGGCCTCGTGCGAAGAGTCCATCCTTCGCGTGACCACGCATGAAGCCAAGGAAGTCGTTCATGGCATCATAGTTGTCCTCAATGATGCGCGTGTCGCCATAGTAGGTGTAGAGATTCCAGGGTATCGTCACCACCACGTCAGACCAGCCCGGTGCCCCGGCGGCAGCGCTCAAGGCCGGGGCCACATCGGGGACGGAGCCATCGACATTGCAGGAATCGACAATATCCTGCATCCACTTGGTCATATACCCCGCCACATCCCAATTCAAACAGGCAGCGGGCAGGAACAACTGCATATCGCCGGTCCAGCCGAGACGTTCATCTCGTTGGGGGCAATCGGTGGGCACACTGAAGAAGTTGGATCGGGCACCCCACACCGTATTTTTCTGTACCTGATTAATGACCTCGTCGGAGCAGCTGAAGGTCCCGATGGTGGGCACCGTGGCATGCATAACGCGAAAGGTCAGGGCGTCGTTCGTCGGTGTGCCGGGGAAGCCGGTCATCTCGGCGTAGCGGAACCCGCGATAGGTGAACTTGGGCTCCCAGGTTTCCAGGCCCTCGCCGTTGAGGATGTAGCGGTCGGTGCACTTCGCACCCCGCAGGTTTTCCGTGTAGAGGGTGCCGTCGGGAGCCAGGATTTCGCCATAGCGGATCTGGATTTCCGTACCGGTGTCGCCCTTCACCGAGAGTCGACCACGCCCTGCGGCATTTTGACCAAAGTCGAAGATAAAGACCCCAGGAGTTACTTCCGTTACCGATTGGGCCGTGATTTCTTCGGTCACCTGGATACCCGGGCCCACCTGGGCTGTCAGGGTGTCGGTGGGCTGGTCTGACAAAACGGCAGACTCCCAGCCTGCGTCATCAAAGCCGGCGCGGTTCCAGCCAGACGTCTCCATGCGTGCGTCGTGGGTTTCGCCATTGTAAATACTGTCGTCGAGGATGGGGGAGAGGGTACCCCGCCAGGAGGTGTCAGAGACTACCGTCTGTCGCTCGCCGTTGGCGAAGGTTATGTCCAGTTGGACGATACCCCGGAGGTTGCCATCTTTCCAGGCTCCGGCCATGGAGCCGCCCCACCACCCGTTGCCCAGGAGGAGGCTGATGGCATTGTCACCCGTCCGCAACAGCTCGGTAACATCATAGCTTTGATAGAGGACGTGTTTTTTGAAGTGGGTCCAGCCCGGCGCCAGTTCATCCTGGCCCACCCGTTGCCCATTGAGATAGAGCTGATAGGCCCCGAGACCACTCACGTAGGCCTGTGCACGGGTTACACCGCCTTGGGCTTCGAAGTCCTTGCGCAGGCAAAAGGACCGACTGGGGAAGCGCTCACCAACGGCATCGAAGGGGGCTACCCCGTAGGCACCCATCCGTTTCGCCGGGACCCAGTTTGCCGTATCGAAATCCAGGGAATCCCACCCGTCCGGATCGGCATCGTGACTGAGCCATTCCGCGTCGGATTTCACTTCCATCTCCTGGCCGTCTGCAAAGGTGATGCGCGCACCAAAAGTGAAGCCCGCGGTCTGCCTCTCGTGAACGCCGCGGATGGCGAAAATGTTCTTTCCGGGTACGAGCAGGTCGGCGAACTCCTTCGACTCGACCGCTTTCCACTCGTCGCAACCACCGGCATATTCCCCATTGACGTAGCAATAGAATTCATTGTTGGCCGCCCCCCAGAGTCGGGCAGAAACAACGGTAGCGCCCGAAGGTATTTCGATGACCTTACGAAAATATCGGCGATCCTCACCGTCTGTAATTACCGGATGCCAGATCCAATCGCCAAATACCGGGGGCGGGCCTTCCCGTTTTTCTTCGAGGCTGATCCACTGGGCCTGCCAATCTTCCGCACTGAGGAGGCCCCATTCCCACCAGGATGCCTCGGTCCAGGGCGAAGGCACATCGTCCCTATCCCACGTGCGGACTCGCCAGTATACCCGTTGTCCTGCCACGGGGTCGGGACCCCCATAGGGCAGTTGGATGGACTGGTCCGACATGACTTTACCCGTGTCCCACAGGATTCCCGTGCCCGTGGACAGGCCTTCTGCCGTAAGGCCCGCCACCACCTGGTAGGCCGACTGGTGGGCGCCCCGACGGGGGTCCGTGACCTCCCACGAAAGGCGGGGGGCAAGTACATCGATGCCGAGGGGGTTGACGGCGTATTCGCAGCGCAGATTTGCTGGCGCGCCGGGGCCTTGCGCCCAACCGGGAAAAGCGAAGCCAACAAGAAGCAATGGAACTAAGATGGACGTACGAAACATCGTCGATCTCCATAGGTTGATGGGGGAATAAATAATTCGACGAGTGTAGCATAGCGACGGTATTTTCGGCGAAAACGGGTTGCCCAATTATCCCGTTAAACAAAAAATCCCCCGGAGAAAACTCCGGGGGTTGATAGTAATAAATGATAGGGCGGCTTAGCGCTTGGAGAACTGGAAACGTTTCCGGGCGCCGGGCTGTCCGTACTTCTTACGTTCGACCTCACGGGCGTCACGGGTAAGGAGTCCGGCTTTACGCAGGGTGGACTGTACGTTCTCATCATTCTGGACAAGGGCACGGGCCACACCAAGGCTGAGAGCACCGGCTTGGCCGGAGATGCCGCCACCAGCACAACGGGCGCGAATGTCGAAGCTGCCGGCACTTCCGGTTGCTTCAAGCGCACGTTTTGCAAGGGTCACGAGCACATCGCGCTCGAGATAGTCCCGAATTTCTTTTCCGTTGACGATGAACTTCCCGCTGCCTGGTTTGATGCGGACGCGGGCCGTGGCGCGCTTACGGCGACCAAGGGCGACAACTTCGTTGGTTTTAGAGTCAATCACGGTTCATAGTCTCCGGTTACTTGATTTCGAAGGGTTTGGGGTTCTGGGCTTCATGGGGGTGAACGGTACCGCCATAGACCCGGAAGTTGGTGGCGAGCTTGCGGCCGAGACGATTGTGGGGCAGCATGCCTTTGATCGCCAGGGACATGGCTCGTTCGGGAAAGCGCTCGATCATATCGCCGTAGCTCATTTCCGTAAGACCACCGGGGTAACCGGAGTGACGGTAGTACATCTTGTCCACGAACTTGTTGCCCGTGACCTTGGCCTTTTCGGCATTGATGATGATGACATGATCGCCACAGTCAAGGTAGGGTGTGTAGGAAGGCTTGTGCTTGCCACGAAGTAGCTTTGCAGCTTCTACGGCAACGCGCCCAAGAACCTTGCCCTCGGCATCAATGATATGCCAATCTTTAACGATTTCGCCCTCTTTGGGCACATAAGTCTTCACAGACTTGCTCCTCTTAGCGTATATTTGCACGCGGTAATGGGGGGGACAGCGCGCAGAAATGTAACGGAGCAAGAAGTTTATCAAAGTGCGGTGGTGGATGTCAAACCGCAGGCCGCGCTAACATATTGGTTTGCGGTGTCTTACCGTCGCTGCTCCGGGCTGCCTCAGCGGGGCGGGCGCTGGATAAAATTCTCTCCGTCGAAATGGTAACCCTCTTCCGTAAATTTCACGAAATCGGCGGGCTTCGTTATCTCGTTTTCCAAGAGAAAACGCACAAATCGGCCCTTAATCGCCTTGCCGAAGTGTCCGGCCGCCTTTTTGCCGCCATCGACCCGAAAATCCACCACGATGCGATGGGGGTAGTCCACCGCCTTCTGATAGGACTGGGAAAGGAGGTCGAGGACCGGTTCACCCTGGGCGATGGCGTCGAGGCGTCCGCTGTTGATGGGTTTCCAATAGCGGGTGAGCCAGGGATTGATGGGCTGCTTGTATTTGGGGAGTCCATCGGTGCCCCGGATCAGCCCGAAGAGCCCGGACACGACCAGGAGCCGCGAAGGGGCGTTCTTGACGTCTGGAATTGAGTCCAGCCCGATATGATCGTAGACCACACCACTGTAGCGATCCACGGCAGGCAATACGGGCGCTTCGCCCGCAGCCAGATTCATCTGATGCACCGGTTTGGCCTTGGTGGCGTCACTCACCCCATAAAAGCGGGGACGTTCGGCGGCTTTCAGGCGTTTCAGGTGGCGCAGAACGGGTAAGGTGTCCTGGTAGAGTTCGGGATGTTGGGTAGCAAAACTTCCCACGCCGGGGGCATCATTCTTGCCCTCGCTGGGGGGGAGGAGGATATACATCAATATTTCCTGGTCATAGGGTGGTCAAAAAGGTGCTGGAATGGACGGTGCCGTTACTCAAATGAGATTTGGTCAAATTCCTCACCCGTTTTGCTTATTGCGGTGTAGTGCATGCCGCTGTCATCGATTTCCACATACCAGAAATGCTGTTTACCGGCCGATTTCTCCAGATACCATCGGTCGGGTGCCGGGATGTCACGGGGCGGGACGCCAAAGCACCCGTCCCCCAGATAGACCGTACCCGATTCTGCCACTTCGCCCCCCTGGAGCACTTTGGTGCGCTTGAAGGCGTGGTCGTGATTTTCCAGGGCGACGCGGAGATGATAGGCGTCGAAAATAGAAAGCCAGGCGTCTCGACCCGCCACGGCACGGCTATCTTCATAGTCACGGTGGCTCGGGTACAGGGGCGCATGGTACACGGCAACGGTATTACGTGTGTCGGTATGGCTTGCCAGTGTGCTTTTGAGCCACGCGGCCTGCTCGCCGTCGTGGGGCACGGAATGGCCTGAATCCAGGACGATTAAGACCGTATCATCGCGCAATTGGCGGGTGAAATAGGACTGCCCGCCCTGGGCAAAATAGCCATAGTAAAAAGGGGCCACCTCTTCGAGTGTACCTTCGCTATCGTTGGCCTCGTGATTGCCGATGGCCAGCACCATGGGGATCATGACACCATCGTCGGTCACCATGTTGCGGTCCCACATGTTGAGCCATTTATCCCACATCCAGGCATTTTTGAACTTGCCATTGCCATAGGCGATGTCTCCACCGATAAGGCCAAACATGGGGTTCGTATTACCGGCCAGCTTGGTGAGTTGGTGTGCGGCGGGTAAAATGCTCATGTCGCCGCCCGCGATAAAGCGGATAGGCGCATCTTTGGGTGGTAGCGGGCGGAAACGACGTTCTCTGGTCAATCGCTTTTCTCCCGACACCAGCACGAAATGATAAAGGGTGCCCGGCTCCAGATCGGTGGCTTCAATATTGTAGATGAATCGGCCATCCTTCAGTCCGGGAATCTGATGCTTGGTTCCCGTCGCACTGTTGGCATAGGCCGCTACGTCACCCTCATGGGATTCGGTATCGAAGAGGAGGCGCACATTATCGCGGGCGACGGGACTGTGAAAATTCACCGTCATGGTGGTGCTCGGATCGTTTTGCCAGGTGAGGTAGACGTGATTGGGCGTCGTACAGCCTGCGAGCACGCACAACATGAGGGCCGCGACCCAGGGGCGAAAGGAAAGAAGGTTGTGATTCATGGGGTTCTCCTGAAAACAAATATACTGCGCAGCTATTGTAAAGGCTCGAAGGTGGGCGATGCATCCCGCAGAAATTGTGGGTCTGTGGTATGGAAGTCTTACCCGGGCGAATAGATGGGGTAAGACTACGGCGGCAGACAACGGAACCGTGTCGGGGCGAAAAGGTAGTATGTAGTGAAACTTATCAAAGAATATGGTACCACGGTTGCCATCGTGATGGTGGGATTATTGGCCATCATCTGGATGCTCAACCCCCAGCCCCACCCCATGATCGGGGCCGAGGCGCCCACGTTCGCACTCAATACGCCAGGTGGCGAAACCATCGATCTGGCCCAGCATCTGGGAAAAGATGTCATACTCCTCGACTTCTGGGCCTCCTGGTGCCCGCCCTGTCGCAAAGGATTGCCTGTTGTCGATACGGTGGCCAAGCACTTTGCCGGCGAGTCGGTGGTCGTCTATGGCGTCAATGTGATGGAGCGGCCTGAGCTGGTATCGAGCTTTTCCACCAGCCAGAAGCTCGACCTCACCATGTTGGTCGACGCAACGGGCGCGGTATCCGATGACTACGGCGTTACCGGGATTCCCCAGACGGTGATTATCGGAAAAGACGGTACCATCCACACGATTCATGTGGGAATCGGGATGAACTTTGAGGCGGAATTGAAAGCGGATATTCAGGGGTTGCTCGATGGTGTTATCGCGGCAAACTGAATGCCCGGCTTCGCCCACGTCCAGGGTTTGATGTGCCTGCGTTCCGTTGACTACACTGCCAGTTGAGGCCTTTTTCGGGCTTCGGTAGGGTTGGTTGTCTAATAGGGAAGTGTAGAGCACATGCGCACCGCCATTGTTGTAAGTGCCCTGATTGGCGTAACCGTGGTCACCGGATGCTGGCACGGGAAGCGGGAAGAGGACGTGGTTGCCAAGGCACCGTCCCGACCGGCGCCCCTGCCGTACGACAAAGACGCCGTCTTCGATCCGGTCACGGGGCAGCCTGTTGGTGAATCCAGACCGTCCTTGCCTGCGTTGGCGACCTCCGAGAGCACGCAGCAGCCCCCCGTCCCACAGGAACCCGCAGTACCCACCGCGTTGCAGGACAGAACTCCGACCCTGGCAGCCTTGCTGGATTGTTTTCAGCGGGGTATTGCCCCAGCCATGCCGCCGCGACGTTGGCGGGTCGCCGGACTGGCCCATTACACGGGCATTCATCAGGCGGTACGGGCGGGTGATCTTTATGCCGTCATTGACGCGATAGACGGCGGTGTTTCGGTGGATGCCCGTGATGATGCCGGTAGGTCTCCCTTTTTGGTGGCGGCAGACGCGAATGAGCCGTACATCATGGATGCCCTGCTGGCACGTGGTGCTGTGGTAGACGAAGTCGATTTGCTCGGCAACAGCGCCATGCATCTTGCCGCCCGAAGTACCCATGTCTACACACTGGAAATGTTGCGTGATCGCGGGGCCTGGCTTGAGGCACGGAATGGGGCCAACTACACCCCCTTGCATGTTGCGTCGGAACAGGGGGAACTCTTTGCTGTGCAGCACCTGCTCAAAATGGGGGCGGACATGCACAGCATGGTCGATCCCGACGTCTTATCCATACCCGTAATTATCGCTGCCCAGGCCGAGCAGTGGGATATTACCGCCTATTTTCGGGCGCAAAATCTCCACTTGGGGATCCACATGATGGTGGGGCTTGGGGATAAGCGGGGTGTGACAGAACTACTGGATGACCTGCCCTTCCTTGCGGATCATCCCAATGCGACTTCCCAATCCACCCCCCTCATGGCGGCCGTGACGACGGGGCGATGCGACATGATCGAATTGCTCGCAACGCGGGGCGCGAATCTGGATATGCCCAATATAGAAGGTAACACCGCTATGGGCCTCGCGCTACAGCTTGAGAATTTCGACTGCGCCCAGGCATTGCTCGACCATGGCGACACCGTGAATCGTCTCGTCGACACGGGACAGGAACGGACCCTGCTTAACCGCGCGGTGTCCCGTGGTACGCTTGACCGGGTGAACTTCATTCTCTCCCATGGTGGCGACGCCAACCTGCTCGACGCCCGGGGACGGAGTCCCCTCCACGTGGCGGTTGATGTCAATGATTTGGAACGGACCCGTGTATTGTTGGAGCACGGTGCAGCGCCCGATACGCGAGATGCTGACGGATGGTCACCGATTCTCCTGGCGGCCCGGGCCGGACGTACATCGTTGTTGGCGCTTCTATTGGACCATGGCGGCGATATTTCAGGGACGACCGACGAGGGGGCGTCTGCGCTTCATCTGGCGGCGGCCGACGGCCATCTCGGCACCGTATCCCTTCTCCTGGAGCGGGGAGCCGACGTTGATCTGGTGGACCACCAAAAGAAAACGGCGTTGCACCACGCGGCGCTTTTGGGACACGGGCAAACTTCGGTGCGACTTATTGAAGGGGGCGCGCAAACAGAGGCTCTGGACGTGGCCGCATGCACGCCCTTCCTGCTCGCCGTAGCGGGCGGCCATCAGGCTACGGCCGCTGCGATTTTGGATCATGGCGCGCAACTGTCAGCGTCGGACCGCCGCAGGCACAATGGAATCTATATCGCCCTTGAGCATGGTCACACGGGGCTGGCCCGATACCTTTCGGAACGGGGTGTCTCTCTGGAGGCCATGGGCAGCGACGGCCGAACACTCGTTTTTCCGGCAGCGACGGTGGGCAGTGTGAATACCTTGATGTGGTTGGTGGAATCAGGCCTTTCAACCCAGATAGCCGATAAGCAAGGCGTCACACCCCTTCAGCGGGCCTGCGCAGACGGTGATCTTCCTTCGGTTGCTTTTCTCGTTTCACAAGCCGGTGGGGTGGACCCTGCTGACAACGCGGGCCGGACAGCGGCACACCACGCTGCCGCCCGAGGCAACGGGATGATTCTGGAAGCCCTGTATCACGGCGGCTTGTCCGTTGATACCCCGGATAAGCTTGGCGTTCGCCCCATCCATCTGGCGTCGGCAGCGGGTCACGGGGCGATGATTGATCTGCTATGGCGTCTCGGTGCTTCTGTCGACCAGCCAGACAGGGAAGGCAATACGCCCTTGCACCTCGCCGCCGACCGGGGGCAGGTACGTGCCGTCCGACAACTACTGGAATGCCGCGCACCGCTGTGGGTAAAAAACGCGGCGGGTGAGACGCCCCGCGATCGTCTGAACGATAGGATTTTGCCCTCGGAATCGAGCGCCGCCGTCGAAGGTCCTCATGAAGTGGATAGATTCGTGCGAACGCGGGCAATCGTAGACGGGGCCCTCGTTGAGTTGTTCCGCACCACTGCTACGCACGGGGATACGCCGCTGATGACCCTGCTGTTGGCTAATTTTCCTGAT
Organism: uncultured bacterium; assembly: GCA_963977445.1. Lineage (GTDB taxonomy): Bacteria > Hydrogenedentota > Hydrogenedentia > Hydrogenedentales > JAEUWI01 > JAEUWI01. Next base: position 11,284 of record CAXBPH010000169.1, read on the forward strand.
TTTTCTGGCGCAGAAACGCTGGGGCGCGCCCCTATCCATTGGGCGACTCAGGCGGGGCAGGTAGATATGCTTCGCCAGCTTGCTGCGGCAGGTGCCGACCTGGAACGACCAGATCATACGGAGCAAGCCTTTAGCCCCCTGCATCTTGCCGTATCAACGGGGCAGCTTGAGGCGGTTCGCTTTCTGTTGAACGCGGGCGTGAACAGGGACCTGGAAAACGTCAACGGTATTACGCCGCTCGCCCTCGCCCGCCAGCTCAACGCAGACGAGATCATAGCGTTGCTGAAAAGCACGACACGTGCCGCACAATAGTATTCCAAATTCCATTCGTGGACCAGCTATTCAGCACCTACTCGCGGATGTTGGAAGTATTTGGTCGGAAGCTAACCAAGGCCAGCAATACCAATCCCAGTAACAAGAGGTCGCCGCCCATCGTTCCGGAAAGTCCCGTAGTGACCGAGCACGTTGCAACCGGCGGCGTTGGTGTCTCGCCTTCGCCCTCTCCTTCACCCTCACCTTCGCCTTCACGGCCAATTGCGGATGGGGCCATAGGTATGGTTAGGGATTTGAGTTCACCGGACCTGACTGCAACGCCTTGGCGTTCTTCGTCGAATCCTGTCGCTTCACAAATTACCGTGTAGCTACCGGGTAGCACGATGGGAAAGGCATAGACGCCCTCTTCGTTTTCCGTGATCGGCGCGAAGCCGCTACCGTCCAGTGCCACAGAAACGTCGTGCAGGCGATGCTGGTCCGTGTCCGCCCATACGGTACAGAACAAGCTGGACGCCAGGATAGCAGAGCCCTTCTGCAATTTAGGTACGAAGTCCCTGGTACCCGCGATAAGTTTTTCGACCTCTGCATCATCATCCGTCCCCCAGTCGTTGTTTTCGAGACGGAGTATCTGGTCGGTTTCGTTAATAACCGCCGTGGGGGAGGCCACGGGGTTGGGGATGGCTGTATTGAAGGTGAATGTGTTGAAACCCACGGTCCCATTGCCGGAACTACTCAGTCCCTGCTCCGGATCAATCAGTGCGGATTCCTGAACCACGATACCTGCTGCCGAGGGATCGATGAACTGACAACGGCGAATCGTCGGTACGCCGTCGAAGATGGATACACCGACGGAAAGGTCCATGAAGATGCACTCACTGACGATGGTCCGCTGTGCGCCCGCGCCCATCGTCACCAATCCCTGGGCACCGCGAACATCCGGCATGCCCAGGAAGCGAACGCGCCGAATCTTCATGCCGGCGTCATCGATGAGGAGCAACATCTCGGAGCCATTAACCGACAGCAGATCCAGGTCCTGTACGACGCAATTGTCGGCACCCACAATGGTGCCCATCAACTCTGACATGCCTGTTGGACTGCCGGAGAGGGTCACGCCGGGGCTGAGTATAATGTCTTCTACATAGGTGCCCGTTTCCAGGAGAATCTGGACACCGACGAAGCCGGAAGTGGCATATTGGGTCAGGGCATATTCTATCGTCTGGAATGGGGTCTCAATGCCGCCACCTTCCGATTGGTCAAGGCCCAATGGAGAAACGTAGAAAACCCGGCGTGGTGAGTCGGGGTCATTGGGCAGCGCGTTGGCCAGGTATTCTTCCAGATTGCTCAGGCCGTCCAGGTCCATATCGGTGGCCCCATCCGTTGCCAGGAGTGGATCCAGTCTAAAACGTACTTCGAAGGAGTCGGGCATACCATCGTCATCGCTGTCCGGCAGGTTTATGTTGGTTCCCAAGAGACCTTCTTCACAATCCGTGAGGCCATCGCCATCGGTGTCGAGGGTTACTCCGGCGCACGGATCTTCACCCTCGCCCTCGCCCTCGCCTTCGCCTTCGCCTTCGCCTTCACCTTCACCTTCACCTTCACCTTCACCCTCGCCTTCACCCTCGCCTTCACCACCACCAATAATGATGGGAGCGGTTGACACGAAGGAGACTTCCCGACTGCTGACATGGCGCAATTCGGCGACAGATTGAAGCAATCCGGTGAAAATGGATACTTCGCGACTGGAAACAACCTGGATCGCCTGGGTAGCCATTTGGGCGCCGGCGAACACGGAAATTTCACGACTCGACACACGGGTGATCGTGCCTGTGCTGAGCGCGGGACCGGCGTAGACAGAGATTTCACGGCTGGTCACGTGGTTGATGTTATCCACGGACTGAAAGGTTCCCGTAAAGATGGAAAGCTCGCGACTGGACACGTGGGTAATTTGCGCCTGGAGCGTTTGTGCAGCAATTCCACACAGCAGGACGAGGGCGAAGTAAACCAGGTGTCGTTTTGAGAGATGGGTCATCATTGGCTCAAGACGTTAAGTACGGCGAAAAAGTTTTGCGAAGGCAAAGAATTATCGGGGGAAACGCATCCGACTGCGTATGGTCTACGGAAGCTCTGCGTTTGCCTGTAACGCCGAGAATCCACCGGATACGTCGATGTCGGCCGTCCATGTCGATGTGGTAGACACCTCGCTCACGAAGGTGGCAGTGACAATCTCGTCGGTTGTATTGGCGGCGCGAACGATACGCAACGTCACCACGGCATTGTTCGGAATGTTTTCGCCTTCAATAAGGACGGTTGCCGTCGTGGCATCGTCGAGTGAAACGTCGGTTGTTGTAAGCGTGAAACGTGCCCGGGGGTCGGCGTCTACCGGCTTGCCCGCGACGGAAGCTACGCGGACTGAGGGCGTGCTGGTGTTACGGAGTATGCGCAGGGGGTCCATTGCGGACGAAAAGGCGTTCAGTGGTTCCGCAGTGCCCGTAAAGCTATAGGACTCGGCTTCAATGGAAATGCGTCCGTCACCGCCTGATTCCACGCCATCGGTTCCCTGGCCACCACGGGCACTCAGGAGACCATCCCCACCAAAACTGGACGCAATAACACGAATAGCACCGCCGCTACCGCTGCCGCCGTCAACAGGATCAAAGCCATTGCCACCACCACCACCACGGGCGAAAATACTGCCGGTCACCATCATCGTGCCCGGCGTTGCGATAAGTATGGCACCACCACCTGCGCCACCGCCCTTGGTGCTCTTTGTGCCCGCACCGCCCGAGCCGCCTATCAATGGATAGGAGCCCGTGTTACCGTACGTGATGCCCGCAAAACCACCAGTACCCATATTGGCAAAGGAACCTGGACCACCCGCGCCATCGGGGTTGACCGATCCACCGCCGGGGCCATGGCCTGCGGACTCGGGGCCCGTAATTCCGGAGGGCTTGCCGCCGCGAAACCCACCGGGTCCGGGTGTGGCGAATGTTTCTACTGTGCTCGAGCTGGCACCGCCGACACCTTCCAGGTGAACGCGCCCGGCGATCGAAACGTCACCCTGCGAGAGCCAGATGACGGGGGCACCGGACGGATGGTTGATAAAAGTGAGGTCCCGATTGGCAACGACATTAATGGATGAATATTTGAAGAAGACCGCCCACTGATCGGGGTCATAGATGCCATTGCCGTTTCCGGGAGCGTCCCAGCTGCCGGTAGCCGCCAGGGACAAATCAATCGTGGTGTGGACGCTTATGTCCAGCGCGCCGTCGCTTCCGTCAGAAGGCACCGTGATGGCGGCCGAAGCCACACCTGCGAATCCCAAGAGGGCGATAAATACCGCAGTGATCTGACTGTTCTTCATTTTTCAACTCCTGATTCCGTCTCATGATGCAATTGGCCGTGATACCGAATGACGCACGGCGGGACACACTTGTCCATTGGAAATATGTAGGGGGGATTTACGTGGACTGCCGAACGGCACCCCAAGCACACCTGATTGTCAGTCAATTACCGACAATCTCCCTCAACGTAGACGCCGAGAAGTGGCCAAAATGCACTTGCCCGACATAGGTATAGA
>CAXBPH010000170.1:0-15023 GCA_963977445.1 uncultured bacterium
TCGGCCCGGTTCGCCCGGTGAACGAAGTGATTACGTCGTGGTGCCAAGGTGATTGAAGATGAAGGGCGGGTGATGGAGATCGCCGTGGCTGTCCCTGAGGGTTCGTCACGTGGGGATTCACACACGAACCGACGTTGTCGGATCGCGTGGCACGGGTGGCGTACGTGCGGTGCAGTCCCTGTGTCGTCGTTGGTGACTTGACTTGTCCGGGGGTTGTATTGAATGATGGCCGATGCACCTTGTGGCGTAGTTGCGCCGCGTAACAACTGAGGAATACTTCATGAAATTCAGAGAATTGTGCGGCGCCATTGCGGGTGTATCCGCCATGGTCGCGGTAAGCACCTCCTGCTCCGCCGAGCTGACCTTTGAGAAACAACGCATTGGAACGGGTACCTATGAAGCCGGGTCCATTTGCGACATTAACAACGACGGCGTGCTCGATATTGTTTCCGGCGAATACTGGCATCCGGGCCCGGACTTCACCGCCTCCCACAAGATCGCCACCATTCTGGAGCAGTCTACGTATTTTGACGACTTCTCCAATTACCCCATGGATGTGAACGGTGATGGGTATGTCGACATCGTTTCCGGCGGCTGGTTTGCGAAAAAGCTGGTCTGGCGGGAAAACCCCCAGGGTACGACCGTCGAGTGGGTTACCCACGAGATTGCCGAAGTGGGCAATGTAGAGCGCGGATGCTTCTGGGATATTGATGGCGATGGTTTTGTGGAGGCCGTGCCGAACCTGCCCAACGATGGCGTGGCTATCTTTGTGCTGGAGCGGGATGAGGCCGGCAAGGGCAAAGGCACCTTCCGCCGTGTCGATGTGTATGGGGAAAAGCAGGGCCACGGCCTGGGCTTTGGCGACATTAACGGCGACGGGCGAGACGATATCGTTCTGCCCCACGGTTGGCTGGAAGCGCCGGCAAAACCTTTCGACGAGGCCTGGACCTTTCATGCCGAATTGGAACTGGGTGAGGCCAGTGTGCCCGTGCTGGTTTACGACATGAATGGCGACGGCAAGAACGATCTCATTGTCGGCCAGGGTCATGATTACGGCCTGGCGTGGATCGAGCAAGGAATGGCCGAGGGCAAACGGACCTGGACCAAACACGAAATCGAGACGGACCGGTCTCAGTTTCACGTGTTGGATCTGGCCGACCTCGATAATGATGGTACGCCCGAACTCATCACCGGCAAGCGTTATCACGCCCACAACGGCAGTGATCCCGGCGCCGCCGAGCCGGTGGGACTTTACTACTATCCCTTGACGGGCACCGAGCTGAAGCGCCACGTAATCGACTATGGTCCGGCGGACACGGCCAGTGGTTCCGGAATTTATTTCTGGGTGGCCGATATCGACGGCAACGGCTGGAAAGATATCCTGGCCCCGGGCAAAGAGGGCATATACCTCTTTAAAAATCAGGGCAAGTAATCCAGCGCTGCTTTGCTGACAATCATATTAAATGCGTAAACCCGGTTTCCTGAAGGAAACCGGGTTTATTGCATATTCCGTGCTCCGGGCACAATTACTTCTTTGGAGGAGTAATTGCGTCTTTCGCTGCTTTGGCGATACGGAACTTGAGGACCTTCTTGGCGGGGATTTTGATGGTCTCGCCGGTCTTTGGGTTACGTCCCTTGCGGGCCTTACGGGCCTGAACGACCAACTTACCCATGCCGGGGATGGTGAAACCAACCGTGGCCTGGTTGTAGGACAGTTCGGTAAGGGCGGCAAGAACGGTGGTTACGTCCTTTTTCGGCAGGCCGGTTTCTTCTGCCAGTGATTCAATGATTTTGGCTTTGGTCAACGGCTTGTCGGTGGGCTTTGCTTTCTTGAATGCCATGTGTCGCTTCTCCTTTTTGTTTCTCTCGAAGTATCATGGTGTGGTTAACGCGGATTCGCAACAGACGATATCCGAACTGGCGCTGCCAGTCTCCAACGCATGAACTACTATTGATTACCGTTCAAATAACGATTTGTCAAGCCCTATTTTCAGGGGTAAAAAAATTTTCGCCCCCAAATCGCCCTTATTTTACGGGGTCATTCCGGTCTCAAAAATGGCCCATTTTAAACTCAAAATCGTAAGTATAGCATTTGCAACCACTTACATTTTGATTGACGCATGCTTTTTTTCCGCGTATAGTGCGTCACACGTGCCCAACCGGCATTTTTTCTTATCAAGCTCGCAAAGGAATTTTTTATGATTTTTGCCGCCATAGGCAATATCGATGGAAACGAAACTGCACTGAAGTGCACCTTGTCGGCGATTGAAGAGATGGGAATTCACACCATTCTTCACACCGGCAACGCCGTCGTAGGCCTGCAGGGGGCCAATGAAATCATGACCCTGCTCGAACAATTCAACGTGACCTGCGTCCAGGGAAGTATGGATCGCCTTGCGGTGCGTTACTCCAGAAAACAGGAAACACTCGATAGAAAATTGGATGAAAGCACCCGGGACGCCCTGCGGTGGACCCACGAAAACATGAGCAGCCAAAACCTGGAAGTTATCCGGGACTGGCGCAAGACGAAACAGCTTGAACTGGAAGGACTCCAGATTTTCCTGTGCCACGGCTCGCCCTCCAACCCCCGTGAGCTTTTAACGGCAGACACGCCCCGGTCCAAACTGCAGCGTCAGCGAGAACACAGCCGGGCGGACATTATTGTCTGCGGTGGCGCAGATGAACCCTTCAGCATGGAGGTGGATGGTGCGCTCTTCGTGTCTCCTGGTGGACTCATGGCGGCATCGGGGAACGCCCAGTTTGCGCTGATAAACACGGAAGAAAAACCGTGGACCGTGACCATGGAACCGGTCAGTCTGCCTTAACGTTCTCCGGCACGAGCTCCGGCAGGACCGCCAGGAATTCATTCCAGTGATGGAAGGTATGCTCTGCGCGGGTCGTTGGGGCAAAGCGGTCATTGGCACCGGCAAAGAGTCCCCCTACGCCGCCCACGGCCTGGACCCCCTTGATGTCGGTGGGCTCGAGATCGCCCAGATGCAATAATTCCTGGGGCGCAACGCCGAGGGCCGCCGCTGTTTTTTCAAACATGGGTGCCTGGGGTTTGGCCACGCCCAACTCATCCGAAAAGGTCAGGGTGGTGAAATAGGGCGTGAAACCGTGCCGGTCCAGTAAGGTCCGCAATGACGTGCCGGGACTCATGCCGCTATCGGAAATAATGCCAATGGGTACCCGCGCTGCGGCAGCCTGAACGGCCTCCAGGGCACCGGCGATAGGCGTGGGCGGATGGGTGTAGATGGCGGTGCCGAAAAAGGTCGCCAATTCGTCAAAGGTTTCGGGGGTGAGGGTGATCGCGATGGATTCACAGACCATACGCACCGCGTCGGCCGGGGCCAGGGTACGCTGCTCGTTGACGTGAACCCGAAAAAATCGGTCGTGGGCTTCTTGCAGGGCAAGGTCTACGGCTCCCCGGTGGGCACCCGTAGCATCGCAAAACGCATCCACGCGGATCTGGTGGCGTTCTTCGCGATTGCTTTCTTCAAAGAGGGTCATCCAGAAGTCGAAGGTAATCGCGCGAATCGCCACTACTGGTACCGATCCCCCTGGATGCCTTGCTGGGATACGAGATCGCGATAGGCCTGCAATTGGGCCTCGGTCACCCCGTCCGTGCGGTGTCCCATACGTCGGGCCGGTGCACCATTCCAGATTTCCAGGGGCCCTACATCGCGCGTGATGACCGAGAAGGGTCCGATTACGGCCCCATCACCAATGGTCACGCCCGGGCCAATGAAGCAACCACTGCCCACGAAGACATTGTCGCCAATGTAGATGGGCTTCGAAACGTAGGTCACTTCTTGTTGGCCGTCGCTGTTGCCTTTTAATACGGGCATGGTGTCGCAAATATAAGAGAACTCGGCGATGGCCGTGTAGTTGCCAATCTGGATGAGTTCGTGGGCCTCTGCGGTGCAGCCCCAGCTCAAGCCCGAGCGATTACCGAAGATGATTTTTCCATCCCCATGGGTGCGCAGGGTCACATCGTTGCGAAAACGGCAAAAATCGCCCAGTTCCACGTGGCCCTGCACCGAAAGCTGGGGTATGGGAAACTGGCAGCGCTTTCCCGTGCGGGCAAATTTCCAATGGTGCCGCACGGTGAGCCAGGTCCGTTCAATCGTATTCATAGGTCCGTTCCTTCAGGGTGGCTGCGATCCGTTGCAGCAGCCCCTATTGTAGTGGACATCGACGGGACGAGGCAACGGGCCGCTGGCGCTTTGTCCAAAGCGTGGGACAACGGAGGGCCGGGAGGAAAAAAAGCGGAATAGTTTTTCCTGCGGCCCTTTGGTATACTTGCACCGACCATTTTGGGGATGTTGGGCCCGTCTGCAGTGCCTGCAGAAACGGGTGAGGTGTGGATAATTCTTACCTTTAGTGCCACGTCCTGAATTGGATAATCTATCGCCATCTACTCACGATCCGTGTAAGGAAGAAGGAGAACCCATGTCTTTTCCTATCGACGTCAGCAACTACAAGCCGGTGGCCATTGACCCCTTCAGTGGCGGTGCCATCACACCCGAGCAAAAAGCCCAGCTTCAGACCAACATCCAGATCGTTCGCGACACCATCGTGTTTTTCACGGCGGTCGCGGGCATCCGTGGTTTCGGTGGTCACACGGGTGGTGCCTACAGCATCGTTCCCGAAGTGTTAATCGCCGACAGCTTTATGAAGGGTAGTGACCGTGTGTACCCCGCCTATTTCGACGAGGGTGGACACCGGGTAGCTATCCAATACGCCATGAGCGCCTTCAACGGCGAAATGCCCTTTGAAAAACTCCTCCAGTACCGTGCCGCCGGTGCTGGCCTCTATGGCCACCCCGAGATCGACCCGGAACTCGGCATTAAATTCGCCTCCGGCCGTCTCGGTCACATGTGGCCCTTCGTCAACGGTGTGGCCAAGGCCAACAGCGATGGCGTGGTCTTCATGTTTGGATCCGACGGCTCCCAGATGGAAGGCAACGACGCCGAGGCCGCCCGCCTGGCCGTGGCCCAGCAGCTCAACGTGAAGCTGGCCATCGACGACAACAACGTAACTATCTCCGGTCATCCCGCAGATTACCTGCCCGGCTATGATGTGGCCCAGACCCTTACGGGTCATGGACTCACCGTGGACACGGGTGATGGCGAAGATTTCGACGCCCTCTATGCACGCATGCTCAAGTCGATTCAGACCAACGGCCCCGTTGCCCTGGTCAACAAGCGCAAAATGGCCCCCGGCATCCCGGGCATCGAAGGCACCCACGCGGGCCACGATGTTATCGACAAAGACTCGGCCATTGCCTACCTGACCCTTCATGGCCAGAACGCCGCCATCGACTTCCTCAATGCCGTCAAGAAAACCAGCGCCTCCGTAAGCTACGTAGGCTCCACGGCGGAACAGGGCAGCAACCGCACCGAATTCGGCAACATCGTCAACGGTATTCTCGACAAGATCCCCGCCGCAGAACGCGCCCACAAGGTCCTCGTCGTTGACTCCGATCTGGAAGGTTCCACCGGCCTCAAAGGCATTCGCGTGGCCCACCCCGACGTCTGCATCAACGGCGGCGTCCAGGAACGCGGCAACTTCTCCGCAGCGGCCGGCTTCGGCTTTGGCCCCGGCAAACAGGGTATCTTCAGCACCTTTTCCGCCTTCCTGGAAATGATTATCTCCGAGGCCACCATGGCCCGCCTCAACGGCTCCCGAGTGATTTGTCACTTCTCCCACGCCGGTGTGGATGAAATCGCCGACAACACCTGCCACTACGGCATCAACATCTGGCTCGCCCACAGCGGCATCAAAGAAGGCGACACCAACCGCCTCTACTTCGCCGCCGACGCCGCCCAGCTTAAGAGCCTCGTGGAAACCATCTGGGACGACGAAGGCATCCGTTACGTCTTCACCACCCGGAGCAAGGTGCCCTACATCGCCAAGGAAGACGGCTCCAAGTTCTACGACGACAAATATCAGTTTGTCGCCGGAAAAGACGAAGTGCTCCGCGAAGGTACGGCTGGTTATGTCATCTCCTACGGTGAAATGGTTTACCGCGCTATCGACGCCGTGGACCGTGCCCGTGCCGAAGGCATCGACGTGGGCCTCATCAACAAGCCCACGCTCAACGTCATCGACGAAGACATGCTCAAGAAAGTCGGCGGCAGCCCCTTCGCCCTCGTGGTGGAAGCGCAAAACGAAAACAACGGCCTCGGCAGCCGCTACGGCACCTGGCTCCTCGAGCGTGGCCTTGCCCCCAAGCTCGGCGTCATGGCCGTCCACAAGCCCGGTGAAGGCGGTATCGCCGAACACGTGCCCCACCAGGGATTAGACCCCGACAGCATCCTCGCTAAGATCAAAACGCTGGCTGGCTAATCCCACGGCGATAGCTTAAGACCCACCACGGCCCCGGAGAACTTCTTCGGGGCCGTTTTAGTATACTTAGGTAAGATTATTGTGGCAGGGGACTACTCGACTCTGATTTTAAAAGCGATCAGATGTTTACAAAAGGGGAACATGATGATACTAGGTTTTACTCCTCGGCAAAACAGGATTCTTAAGCGACTCGAACTTGTTGGGCCTGGTTCAAAAGCATTCTTTCAGGACTATGTGCGAATTAGAGCATGTTCCGAAAACCTCGAAAGTACAACACATATCATCGGGCACCTTTTCCGAGAGATTGAAAGTGCGGTTCGTGACGTGATACTGCCGATATCTCCCCCATGCGAGAAGAAAAAAAATGGTGACGAAAGTCACAAGCTTGAGATCGCTTCTTGTCTGAACGGACTCGAAATAGATCTCAATGATCCGATTTGTTCGATGTGGTATTCATTTACGGGACGAGATGGCTGCGCTTTGAATACGCTTGCACATCGGAATGGCTTGTATTTGTCTAAGATTGGACAACAAGAATCAAGTTTTCAGTGGGACAATTTCGAGGAGGTGATGGATGTAGTGCTCTCCAAATACGAAAGCAAGTATCTGACGATAATCTCCCAACTAGACGAACTGCTCCAGAAACCAACACCTGGTAATATCGACGCAAAGAAGCTTGTTGGAAAGATACCTCAACACCCCACGATACTCCGGTACTTTCTGGAGCGAGTTCAAAATCCAGCTTGGCTGGACCTATTGGATACACAAGGTTTCTTCGCAAATCCACCCTCCAAGAGGTTGGCGCCTTCGGGTGACTATTTTGAGCTACCTAGTTGGTCAGCATCGAATTTCTTGATCAGAATGGCACCGCTGGCGCCGACGTCAGTAGCAAGAGTCATCGCATCAATCGAGGGCGTAGACAATCGCAATATTTGTATGGATCTCGTCAATGCAGTACTCCTGCTTCCCGCAGCAGAGCGAAAGGAAGTGGGAAATTCACTGACTACCTGGATCTCGAAGTGCGATCACATAGCGATTCACGATGACTACGCCGAATTAATCGCGAAATTTCTTAATATAGGCGAGATCCAAAAAGCACTCGATCTCATTGAGCAATTGCTCTCAGTGAGGGTTTCGAATATATCTGACACGCCTGAATATCGCTTTGAAGAATGGAGTCTCGAGCATTTTCTCAAAAAAGTAGTGCCAGATTTAGGTAGAACTGGAGATATTCGCGCGCTTGACCTTTTCGCGCGCCTCCTGAACGAGAGCTTTACTGTGAGTGGTGAGAGAGGGTCACGTTGGCAGTTTTTCAATACTTCATCGCTTCCGGCCATCGAGGAACACGAACAGAATCAGGAGTATATCGGCCACCAGTGTTATCTGGTCTTCGCGATTCGTGATATCGCACTAGCGTTGGCTACTTCTCACTGGAATGATGTAATTGCCTGTATTCGTCGCTACGATGACAGAATATTCATGCGTATAGAGCTTTACCTCCGGGCAAGGTTTCCCAAAAAAGATCTAAGGGGTACCGCGGAACTTCTCTTTCAGGAGGAGATCTTGAGAAAATCCGAATTCCATCATGAACTATTTCACCTCCTCAAGGCATGCTTTGGCGACCTTTCAGATTTGGCACAAGACTACTACCTTCGATTTGTTGGCGACGAAGCAAGGCTGGCGGAGATTCGCGAGCGTCGAGGCGCCATAAAAGATGAAAACTGGCCACGTATCAAGAAACAACTGATCTATGGTGGCTTGATACCAATTGCCGATTACTTGGTGGGTGAATGGAAAACACGCTATGAGGCGTATTTAGCGGAGTTTGGCGAGAAGCCCCATCCTGATTTCGAGGTCTATATGGAGGGCGGCCGACTTATAAATCGTATGCCCACTCGACCGTTGGAGGAGTTCACTGCTTGCAGCGCGGAGGCATTTGCGAATCGAATTCGAAGCCGATCCTGAGTCCAGTACTGACTCCAAGAGCGAGCTGGCCAACACACTGCGCGATCTAGTCGCCACGAGGACTGCTGAGTTTGCGGCTGGAGCGCCTTACTTTTCAGGCCTGCCGATCATGTACACACGTTCCTTTCTGGGGAGCATTCGTGATTACTTGGAAACTCAAAGGCCGCTGGAGCCAAATGCGTGGTGCTCGGTGCTGAAGCTTTGTAGCTTCGAGGTAAAACAGTATCGGAACGTAGTCGAAGATAAGCGAAACTATCGCGAAACCTACATGCACCTTCGAACAATCATTTCCATACTGCAGTCTGGCTTCAAACAGGACGAAACCCATCTTCCGGTTGAAGAGCGAGACTTGGCATGGGAAGTTTTTCGTCCGCTGACAAATCATCCGGACCCGAAGGCAGACGAGGAGGAAGCCGATGAGGATAGAGCGACTTCTTCGATAAACACCGTCCGGGGCGAGGCCATGCATACCGTAGTGGATTATGCTTTGTGGGTTAAGCGCAACTTGGATAGTGATTTCAAAGGTATGGCGACGGTTCCCGAAGTGCGCGAGGTGCTGGAGAAGCGCCTAACCGAGGATGCCTCCCTCACGATTTGTGCCGTTTATGGCAAGTGGTATCCTTGGCTGGAAGCGATAGATCCAGATTGGGCGACGGAATGGAAGGCGCAAATCTTCCCAGAGTCAATTGAGAAGCGTAGATGCGTGGCATGGGAAACGTATGTCACCTTTTGTCCACCCTACAATGGGATCTTCGAAACGCTTAAAGGCGACTATGCCTGGGCTGTCGCCAAGATTGGGACGTGGCCAGAACGCCAGCGTTCCATGGGTCACCCCGATGAGTCCCTGTTGGAGCACCTGTTTGCCTATTACTGGCGCGACAGGCTGCCGCTGGATGACCCCGATATTTCGCTTCGCGAGGCCTATGCGAAAGCGTCAGAAGAGCACAAAGTCGCGGCGTTGCGCTTTGTTGGGCGTAGTATCAAAGAATGGATATTCGTCGGCGATGAGACATTAGACCGATTAAAGACGCTGTGGGTAGACGTGGTAAAGCCCGACGGTGAGCAAAAGACATTAGAAACCTTTGGGTTGTGGTTCAGCAGTGATAAATTTGATGAGTCATGGTCGCTTGCCGAGCTCCAATACGTGCTGGATTATGCTCACCCTTCCCAACCAGAGCATTGGGTAATCGAACGGCTTGCCACATTGTCCCAAGAATTTCCTGCCGAGTCGCTCGGCTGTTTGAGCAGTATGTATGACCACGTGGAATTTCCGGCGTATCTCGAACACTGGTGGGAGCACGTGGTTGCCGTACTGCGGGCTGCAATTTGCGCAGAGGACCAGGATACGAACGCCGCAGCGATTCAACTTGCCAATATTATCGGGGCGAAGGGTGTCAGCTCAGAACATCTCGACGAACTGCGCAGGCTCGTGAAGCCGCAGTGAAGGCGGCATCGCCGAACACGTGCCCCACCAGGGCCTCGACCCCGACAGCATCCTTGCAAAGATCAAAACGCTGGCTGGCTAAGCCCACCGCGATAGCTTAAGACCCACGACGGCCCCGGAGGTTTACACCGGGGCCGTTTTTTTGTGTTATGGGACGAGTGGGACGGCCGCGAAGTCCTGTGTCGTGGACGCAACGGGGTATGCTCAATTGGGGCTACTTCAACCATCGGTCGCACCTTCCTGTTTGGTATGTTTTTTGTCTTGCGCAGAAGCATATTTCCAACATACTGGCGATCTACGTGCATATGATTGCATTGACAGCGATGCGATCAACGATTACGCTATAGGTAAAGGAGCTTTCGCCATGGCTAATATCACTATTCGAAATTTGCCCGATGACACGATAAAAATTCTCTGGGCTCGCGCTGCGGAACACGGGATGTCGCTGGAGGGATATGTCCTGGAACTATTGCAGCAGGAGTCCGCACGGGAATCCGTCCCCGCAGTATCGATAGCGGATTTGGCTCGCAGGATTTTCGGCCCCGAGCACGGCATAGAACTGCGCCCGTAGATAGTAAATAGCAGGAGTCTTTCGGGAGTAACTCGGGGCGCTCCCCGGGGACTGCAACGACGTGGCAACTTTTACCCAGCGCTGCAAACCCCGTGGTTGGCCTACGATGGCACTTCAGGGAAGCACGCGAAGAACGTCGGGGCCGTCCCCCTGAGTGTGATTTCCCTCGGGGGGGACGGCCCCGGCGGTTACCATCGTTATTTCATACAAGACAACGCCTGTTGACCACGTGGTTCACCAGGCCACAGCAACATCACTCGGCCGGTGCAGTCCCCGGGGTTCCTTCTTCGCGTTCTTGCTTGTAGGCCGTGTTGTCGTTAAGCTGCTACAGCTACGGTGCCGCTTCGGCGCTGTATCAGGGGCCGCTATGAATCCAACGCACAACGACTATGGAACCGACCTGGCCTCGTTGCGAGAGCCAACGGGGCCGCCACCTATTCCGCTGCGGGAAGCGGAGGGGCGGAGTCTGGCCGATTGGGCGGTGGATGCCCTCATTCCCCTCATGATTTTCTGCATGATGCTTTCTGTCACGTGGTTCTTGCTGGATATCCGCTTTGTCTACACCGAACGGCTGGACCTCAATTATCGGGCCTTTGCCTTTTTCTTTGTGATGGGCATTGTGGCGCTCAACCGATTACGGGCGGAGCGGGGCCTGGCCGATTCGGCGGTTTATATGGTGGGCCTGGTTTTTGCCGTGGGCGTCTTTACGCTCGTCTCCCAATCCCGGGGCGGTGGCGTGGCGGGTGGCTATCTCGGCGGTGTCGTTCTATCTTTGTGTTTTAATCTTGCCGTGGTGGTGGTGTTATGGCGGGTGACGGATCGACTCACACGGGATTGTTGTGTGGATGCGAGTAGCCGCTATGGTGAAGAAGGCATCCTGCGCAGTCGTTGGACCTGGCGAAGGTCGCTTGCGGTGGAAGTGGCTGACACCGCAGTGCCGTCGGACGATGGAGCGACCGGGGCGAAGCGGCCACCCCGAAAACATCCGGCCAGTTCGCTCTTTTATCTGGCCCTGCCGATTCTGGCTATCCTCGCCGCCGGGCAGCGGATACTCCCTCAGGGCGGCACCTTTCTGGAGTCTGCGGGCAGTGTCTACGTGGGCACCTATACGGCGTCCATGCTCATGCTGTTGCTCCTTTCCAGCTACCGAGGGTTACGGGTCTATTGCCAGCGTCGGGAAATTAATTTCCCCACGAGTATCGCGGCCTTCTGGCTCGGGTTGGGCACCGTGATGGTGGCGCTGGTCTTTGTCCTGGGCTTGTGGGGGCCTGTCCCAGTGACGGCCCCACCTGGCGGGAAGGTGGCCCGCACCTATGACAGCACCGGGCGAACCCTGTCTGATCGCCGGGATTACCACGAACATGAACGGGAAGGCGAGTCTGGCAGTCAACGTGCTTCGCGTGAAGCCAACCCGGACGGGAACGGAAATGATGGCGCGGGACCGGGTGACGAATCGGGTGGCACGGAAAGCGGCGGGGACCAGGGGACCGAAGGTGGGGGCGAGGCCGGTGGTGAGGAACGGGACGGCGTCCAAAGTTCGGAAGACGGTAGCCAGACCAACAATGACGAAGGGGCCGGGGACACGGAGCGTCAAGGGGCTGGCACCGAGGAATCCTCTACGTCTCCCCGTGAGGATGCTGTGCGCTCCGGCACCGAAGACGGGTCGGGCGCTTCCGCTAAATCGGCTTCAACACCCCGGGCGGAAGTGCCCATGAATGCCTTGATGGAGAGTTTTCCCGGTTTGAAGTGGCTCGGCTATGGGGCCCTGGCGCTCGTGGGCCTCTTTGTGTTGTATATGCTGCTCCAGGCCGCGGCCCACTTCTTCGGGCAGGCCTCCCGCCGTCCTTCCCGCTTTGCGCGGTGGTTTGAACGGCTCTCCCGGCTCTTTCGTCGGCTGACCTATGTGCCCAAGCGCAAACCCCGTCGTGCCCGGGTGAAAATCGACCGGGACATCGCCACCTGCGCCCATTTTCAGAATCCCCTCGATGGTCCCCTGCCCCTGCGGGAAAAAATCCAATACAGCTATGATGCCCTCTGTGCCCTGGCCTATGATCTGGGTGTGCCACGGGAAGAGGACCAGACACCCTTTGAATTTCTGGCCCAGCTGCCCGAGCCCATCGCGGCTATTCGGAATGAGGCCCATGTGCTCACCCACCTCTATGTGGCGGGGAGTTATTCCGCCCTCAACGTGCCCGAATCGGTCCTCGATGATCTACGGGCATTCTGGAAGCGTTTTGAGCGAATGCGTTCTAAGATCGTGCGCTGATGTATAGTATGGGTGAATAAATATGGCGACATTGCGTCTATAACCGTAGTGTCGCAATTGCTCCAGACACCGTGTATCTGGAATACTGCTTTCCGCAGGCCATGGGTCTGCTTGAAGAGCGATTTTCTCGATTGATGAAGGGAAGTATGATGACGATGACAAAACGATGGATGACCGGCATGATGGCCTGTGGTCTCCTGCTTACGATGGCCGGCTGCCAGACCTATGGCGAAGCGGGCGGATTGGGTGCGGTATTGGGCGGTACGGCGGGTGCGATTATTGGCCACCAGTCGGGCAATGCCCTCGAAGGTGCGGCCATTGGCGCGGCGCTCGGTGGTATTACCGGCCTCATCGTTCACGATATCAAGGCGCAGAAAGCCAAAGAACGTCAGGCGACGGTCGATTATTACAATTACCAGCCAAGCCAGGGTGAAGTGCTTTCTCTGGAAGAGAGCTATGTGGGCCCCAACGTGACCCGCGCCGGTGCCATGATTGAGGCGACCCTGCAATACGCCATCATCGGCACGGGCGGCAACACCCAGGTCAAAGAGACCCGTCGGCTCCTTCGGGGAGAAAAGGTGGTCGCGGAGCTTTCCTCCAAGACCTTCAACCGCTCCGACGGCACGTGGGTGACCAGCCAGCAGTTCAAGCTGCCCTCGAACCTCAAGCCCGGTCAGTATTCGCTGATTCAGAAAGTGGAAACGAACAAATCCACTATCTTCGGCACGGCAGATTTTACCGTACAATAGAATTTGCGACGACGACACATGGAACCGGGTCTTTCCTTAGCGGGGAAGGCCCGGTTTTTCGTTGATGGGGCAGGCCGTGGTCCCTCATGGATGTCTCTAATTGACACCGTGGTCCCGGGTGGGTGGTCTATGCCTTACGGGGGATTCACCACAGACAACCCACGTTGCAGGAGAATGGATTCATGAGAATTGCGGTCGCGTTGCTATTTGGTGTCCTTATATCCGGTGTCTGTCATGCCGATTTGATGGCGGGCACGGCCCGGGCAAGCATAACGCCCCTGGAGGCCGACATTCCGACCCAGTTGGGGGGTTACGGCGAGCGCAACGGCGTTCCGGCCACGGGGATTCACGATACCATCTGGGCCAAAGTGGTGGTGTTGCAATCGGGGGACGCGCTCGCTGCCCTGGTGGGCCTGGATATCTGCACCACGCCCCGTTCGCTCGTGGAGGCCACCCTGGAGAAAGCCGCAATTCCAGGCCTTACCTACGACAACGTCATCATGAGTGCCAGCCATGACCACGCGGGCCTCGAAGGCATGTCCATGGATCGCAACAACGTCCTGGGCAATCCCCACATTGGGCTCTTCAGTGAAGACGTCTTGAATTTCGTTTCTGACCGGGTGGCCCTCGCGCTGAAAGAGGCCTTTGGACGCCTTGAGCCCGTGACGGCAGGCACCGCTGTAGCACCCCTGCGCGGTATGAACCGGAACCGTCGTCATGA
This sequence comes from uncultured bacterium, assembly GCA_963977445.1. GTDB lineage: Bacteria > Hydrogenedentota > Hydrogenedentia > Hydrogenedentales > JAEUWI01 > JAEUWI01. The sequence goes on from CAXBPH010000170.1 coordinate 14,068, forward strand.
AGGGGCCCCCACCGATGAAGACATGACCATCGTGCGCCTGGACCGGGCGAACGGCACGCCCCTCGCCCTCTTGGTGAACTATACGGCCCACGGCACCATCATGACCGAAGAGATAATGGAAATATCCGGGGGCTGGGCCGGGGTCATGCAGCGCACGGTAGAAGATTTGGTGGGCGGCGACGTGCTGTGCCTCTATACCAACGGTTCCGAAGGAGACGTGGCACCCCGGGGCTATACGGGAGGCAGTCGCTTCGAAATGGCCGAGCAATATGGTCGGCGGGTGGCCATGGCGGCCAGCAAGCTCGCCGAGGCCATCCACACCGGTCCCGTGACGGATTTTGCGGTGAAAACCCATTGGGTATCGTTGCCCGAGAAAAAACCGGCCCCGGATTTTCTGAAAATCGCGGGCGATGAATACCAGGTAACCGAAGAGCAGCTGGCTGTGGCGTTGCAGGTGTTGTTTCCCAGCGAAACACCCCTCTACGGCCTGCGCATCAACGATTTTCACATGATCACCATTCCCGGCGAGCCCATTACCGCCATTGGCCTGGCCATCAAGCAGGCCTTACGGGAGGGCGGCAGCAGCCATCCGATTATCGCGGCCTGCACCAACGATCACATTGGCTATATCCTGACCAAAGAGGAATATCACCTCAGTGGCTATGAAGTCACCGCCTCGTTTTATGGCGATGGCTTGGGGGACTTGTTTGTGCGGGAGGGCTCGGCCTTTGCGGCCGAGTTGACGAAGTAGAGGGGCGTTCTGTCTGCGCCACAGCCGGTAATGGTGCCACCCGATCCGGTACTCCGGTCGAAGATCCGCCGCAGGAGGATTCGGGTGTCTTGAGCCGGGATGGACTGGGTCTATCCTGAATATACGGGGCAGAAGCCTTGTTCAAGTCTTCTAGGAGTCTGACTCCGAATCCACGCGGATGCACGTTTGGCCCCAGTGCGCCGGA
>CAXBPH010000171.1:0-15014 GCA_963977445.1 uncultured bacterium
AAACTCCCCCGCAGGGCTCCTCCGTGTACAGGTGGCACCCGTATAGTCCACTTTCATAACTTTGGTATTCTTAAGTTGAGAAGAGCACTCACCCATCACTCATAAGGTGCTACTAACACTGCCCCGCCATCCAAGGTGACCCCACGGGTGCCACCTACACGCGGGGGAGCGCAGCGGAGGAGCTTGTGGGTGCGGGTCTCACACGGCGTCCTCGATCTGGGTCCCAATGGGTTCATTCTTTTGGCACCTCAGGGTATTTTGGTAGAGACCAGTTCCCTGCACCCGTAAACTCCCCCGCAGGGCTCCTCCGTGTACAGGTGGCACCCGTATAGTCCACTTTCTTGAACTTGGTTTTATAAAGTTGAGAAGAGCACTCACCCATCACTCATAAGGTGCTCCAAACACTGCCCCGCCATCCAAGGTGACCCCACGGGTGCCACCTACACGCGGGGGAGCGAAGCGGAGGAGCTTGTGGGTGAAACTCAATGAACGCAGTAATTCCCGTCCCCTGCACCCCGGCGGCTTGATTGTTAATCCAAGTAGACGTATTTAATGCGGTTGCCTCGGAAGCTCCTGGTTGCAGACCTTTCCCCCCCTTGTTAGAATGCCACCAAGGAGGATTGCACCATGTTACAGGACCTGAAGAAGATCATCGACACCCTGAAGGACACCAGCAACGGCTGGGTGGACCGCCGGGATGCGGCCGATGCGCTCGGTGATATTGCAGGTCACGCTATGGCGGCGTTGCGGGCCCATGCCAGCGAAAGCGATGTAGACGTGCGCACGGCCGTGAAACGGGCCCTTGCCAAGGTTGGTGCCGTCGGTACGGTGTCCAGTGCGACGGCACCGCCCACCCTCGCCGCACTCGCTCAGGCCTGCGAGAAGAAATTGAAGCGGGCCGTGAAGGCGAAAGGGAACGGCTTTGTGGTTCGGGTCCAAACCAAAGATGGCCGGACGCAAGACGTACTTATTGCGCCCCACAAGCGCCCCGACGGCCGGGAGCTTATTCGTGTTTCCACCCAATGTGGCGAAGCGAATTCGGAAACCATCGCTTGGGCAATTCGCAGCAATGCAGAACTCATGTATTGCGCCTTCAGTGTAGTCACGAAGGGAGACAAAGAGCTCCTGGTGATCGTCAACAATTTTAATCCCGACGAAGTCACGCCCACTATGGTCAAAGACGCCGTCAAAGAAATTGCCTACTACGGGGATTGGCTAGAGAGTAAGTTGTCGGGCAAAGACGACTACTAACCCGTGGGCCATTGACGCGTTGCCCGATATAAAATCTCCAATTGCACTGAGTCGCGTTTCAATACGACGTGGCACGATCGTTTGTTATCGAGTTTTCAATGGGACGTTACTTCAGGGGCTCCATCCGCACATTCCGATAGGCCACGGGGCCGTGGTCTCCCTGAAACATGAGGGGGCCGGTGGGCTTCTCGTCGGTGAAAGTTCCCGAACGAGTAGGGCCGGTCACCGGCTCATTTTCGTGGATGATCTGACCATTTAACACAACCTTCTCGAAGAGGGCATCCTTAATCTTCTTGCCATTGTCGTCGAAGCGGGGGGCGCGAAAGGTGATGTCGAAACTTTGCCATTCGCCGGGCTGCTTTGAAGCGTTTAACTTGGGTGCTACGCCGCCGAAGGAAGGGGCACCGTCTTTGCCGGTCTGTTCGTAGATGCCACCGCAATCGCTGTACTTGAGCTCCGTTTTGCCCCAGCTGTCGAGGACCTGAATCTCGTAGCGACTCATGAGGTAAATGCCCGAGTTGGAGCCTTTGGCCACGGCAAATTCTACATGCAGTTGGACGTCGCCATGTTCCGCCGCAGAATGGAGGTCGTCGGTCTTTCCCTTGTCGCCGTTGACCGCGACAGCGTTGCCCTCGGTCCAACCCAGTCGCTTGTCGTCGTCCGGAGCCAGACTCACATCGCCTGCCATAACCCAATCGCCGAGGGGCGCACGACATTGGGTGAGATCACCGGTGGCAAAGAGGTCTACGGTGTCGGTGAGGGATTCGGCGGAGGTGAGGGAGGACGTAGTGACCAGCATAAAGATGACGAGAATGAACGAACGAAAGATTGAATACATGAGCGGGTCCTTTTTCGAAGTTCTACAGATTTCGGGTGTTTTTGATGTTTGGTGAGCTATGAGTCTACCACGAAATAGTCAGAAACGGTGATGTGGATTATGGAGAAGAAGTGCGAACCACAAAGAACACAAAGAGCACAAAAAAGATTCGAAAAGCACTTGCGATTCTACAGCATGCGCGTTGGCGAGCACGGTAATTCCTTTCTGTGTTCTCTGCGTTCTTTGTTGTTAAGAAATAGTTACTTCATCAACTCCAAGGCCGTGGCACATTTCTTCACGTGTAAATCCTGCGCATCGTCGATGCCGATGTACGGCTGTTTGGGCGAAGTCTTGGTCGGTTGTGCCGCACCAATTTTCCACGCGTCCCGGGCGTCTTTCATGCGGTCCAGCTTGGCCAGCGACTTGCCCTGCCAGTAACGGAGTTCGGCGTCGGTCAAGACATAGCGCGCGCCCACTTCCAGGTACTCGGGGTAGGTGAGGGTTTCGGTAAAATCGGCCAAGGCCTTTTCGGTTTCACCAGCTCCGAATGACAATTTGCCCCGGGCAAGCAAGGCCGCTTCAAAAATGTCGTGGGGACGGGTGGAGCCTTCAAAATTCGAGAAGGTCGCGTTTTTCAAGAGGTCCAGACAATCGTCGTAACGGCCACCGTCCACATAGGCCTGGGCGAGCCACAACACGATGTCGAAGCGCGCGGGCACCACTTCGGGCATACCCTCGATTAAAGTGATCGCTTCTGCCGTCTTTTTATCGGCCACGAGGATTTGCGAGAGGTCGCGGTAGAGAATCTGGTCTTCCGGGCTGGACGCAATGGCCTTACGATAAAAGGCAGCCGCTGCGGCCAAATCCTTTTTGGATTTCCAGGCATCCTGTCCCAGCAAGCGGAGGGGAACACTGCCACCGCCCTTGGCAACGGCCTCTTCCCAATAGGGCACGGCACCATCGGGATTGAAGAGCGCCGCTTCCAGCAGTCCCTGCGCGGTGTGTATGACAGCGCTATCGGGCGCGAGTTTTGCCGCATGGGCGAGAACTACGCGGGTCTCGGGCCGCGAGGGGAAGGTCAGGCCCAGGCTGGCGGGGGTAATGTTGCTCAATGCTGCTTGTGCTCCCGATTCGTCACCGGTTTGGCTGCGACACCACGCGAGGTAGGTGTAGGGGAGTAGATCGTTGCCGTTGAGGACGTCCGTGCTCAATGCCCCTTCTAGGAGCATGGCTGCTTCGCTGTAGAGGCCGTGATTTGTGAAAAAGACGGCGACCTCCATGAGCGTGAAGACTTTCTCGCCACAGGCCTCTTGCCAGAAGGCCAGGGCCCTTTCGGCGTTCGTCGGATCAGCCACGGCGGCCAGCCCATGGACAACAAAGTCCGTGGGGTCCACGCGGTGCTGGAGGAGCGGTAGTTCGGCGGAGATGGAATCGCCCAGGGCATAGCGTGCAGCGAGCCACTCATTGCGGACTTGGGTATCTTCGGGGGCCATCGTGCCGGCTTGGCTGAAGGCATCCACAGCGCCCGTATAGTCGCGCTGCATCATCTTCGCCCGACCAATGAGACTGTAGCCCAGGGGGATATTGTCCAGACCCTGCACCACCTTGAAGCCACTCGCAATGGCCCCATCAAAATCGCCCGTAGCCAATTGGGCCGCACCGAGGAGGTGCCAGGCTTCGGAAGATTCCGCGTTGATGCGCAAAGCTTCCCGGGCGCGGGCCATGCAATTGGTATAGTCGCCCCGTTCCAACAGGAGCGTCGCCAGGGCATTCAGGGCATCCACATGTCCCGGAGAGACGGCCAGCACGGCCTCATATTTCTCTTGGGCCATTTCCGGCTGATTTTTTCGATCGAGCAATTGGCCGGCCATATACAATTGGGTGGCCTCCGGCAGCGTTTTCTGCCAGGCCGCTTCCCCTTCGAGATCGGGCGCGTCTACCGGCGTGATGGCCAGGGGTGTGGCATAGGCCAGGAGGGTGCTTCCCGCGCTATCGGTGATGGCTATATCGATGGGCTCCGTTGGTGCGTTTTCCAATGAGGTGGTGTACGCAGCAAGGGGGGACAGGTCCATGGTCATGTCGGAAAGGACACGTTCGCCTTGGGACAAGACCAGTCGGGCACCGGGAAACTTCGCCGTGGCAATGAGGGCGAGCTTCAGCAGCGTACCCTCCCGTTTGGCATTGATGGCGATATCACGATTGGCGAATTCAAAGCCGTCGCCGAGGCCATGGACAGGATACCAATACTCCCGCCAGCGAATTTCTTCCAGGGGTTTGAGGAAGCCATAGTCCGCCTGGGTGAGGAGGGGACCCGTCTGTACCTCGATGTAGGGCGCGTCCTCCCGGTTGCCATCGGTGAGGCCCATCTGGCTCGTGACACCGAAGTCATCTTCGCCCCAGGTCCAGGCTTTTTTGCCGCGAACGATGTGGTGGTTCGCATGGGACACAATGCCCCGGTCGAGGTCGACGTCGTAGGCCCCGAAAAAATCCTGATCGCAGCCATAGGCGAAGACGGAAGCCATGGTGGGATAGTTTTTCAGGTAGGTCATATCCACGCCGTCATTCACCGGCCATGTAAAAAACTCATCGCCATTGTGATTGCTGCCGAGGGACATGGGGTAAATAAAGCGCGTACCGTCGAGGTTGGGGAAGGCCGTGTTGTTCCAGAAGTAATAGGTGTGGGTGCCGTCCGTCGGGTTGGCCATGCGGATGGACTCATCGAGGTAGGCCTTGCCCGGGTGCAGGGTCAGGCGCACTGTCCAGCGGGTGCGAAACATTTTTTCCGTGTTGCCGATGACCAGGGTGGCCGAGCCGTCCTCGTTGTTCACGATGGTGGCGTCTACGGGGGATACAATGGTGACCGTGTGGCCTTGGGGGCCGACGTTCCATTCGATACCCCCGGCAATCCACGCGCCCCGCATGGAAATCAACGCGGGCTTAATGACACCCGGGTTGTGAAACATTTCCTGGTCCGTGGTCTTGTCCCACACCGAATGGATGCGCCCACCGAGTTCCGGGAGGCAGGTGACCTTCAGGTATTCGTTTTCCAGATAGAGGGCGCGATAGGTGCGGAGCTCCGGCTTGTCGAGAAGGTGATCCTGTCGGGTGTAGGGATAATAGATGCGTCCTTCGTACTCCTGAAAAACGGGATTGGGGTCGTCTATCCAGGGATAGGTCAAGAGGTCGAGGGTGCCCTCCGAGCTTTGGACCGGCTCGGCGTTTGCCGTCGAAATGGTGGCCAATACAACAAGCAGCGCTGGAAGTAATCGAGTCATGGAGATTCCCTTTTCTGAGTTCCTGAGTTGCACCCTATCCCGACGAGTTTTTTTATTGTAGTGAGGCCGGGGTTTGGTTACAAGGGCGACTTGTGGAGTCCATGGGACTTGTGGATGTGGCAAACGCCAACTATCAACTATCAATCACCGACGCCCAAATACGCCCAACCTATGCAACTATGTTAAGCTGCACCCAACTGGACGTGAGGCCCTGCGCCTCCGCAAGAAACATCACCTTGACCTACCAACACATCCGGGAGCCCCGCCGTGTCCGACGATAAACCCGTCTACATCAATCACCTCATTCATGAAACCAGCCCCTACCTCCTCCAGCACGCCCACAACCCCGTGGCCTGGTATCCCTGGGGCGAAGAGGCCTTCGCAAAGGCCCGGGAAGAAGACAAGCCAATCTTCCTTTCCATCGGCTATGCGGCCTGTCACTGGTGCCACGTGATGGAACATGAATCCTTCGAAAACGAAGCCGTGGCCCAGTTTCTCTCCGAATATTTTGTCAGCGTAAAGGTGGACCGCGAAGAGCGCCCCGATCTCGATGATATTTATATGACGGCGGTCGTTGGACTCACCGGCCATGGCGGTTGGCCCATGAGCGTTTTTCTCACGCCCGACTTGGAGCCCTTCTACGGCGGCACCTACTATCCCCCCGAAGATCGCGGCGGACACCTGGGCTTCACGACCCTCCTCCGGGGTATTGCCCAGAGCTGGAAGGACAAACGGGAAGACATCGCCAAGGGTGCGGAGAATATCACTCAATATCTGAGTGAGCAGTCCCGCAAACCGGTCAACGATAAGGCGGTCATGGCTTCGGCGGTGATTACCCAGGCCTGTGGCCAATTGACCAGCAGCTACGACGCCACCCACGGCGGTTGGGGCGGTGCGCCCAAATTTCCCTCCAGCGGCGGCGTGGGCTTCCTCCTGCGGGCCTACAAGACCACGGGCGATCGCGATTTACTCGACATGGCGACCGAAACCCTCGACAAAATGGCCCGGGGGGGCATGTATGACCAGTTGGGTGGCGGCTTCCATCGTTATTCCGTGGATGCCGAATGGCTCGTGCCCCACTTCGAAAAAATGCTCTACGACAACGGCCAGTTGGCCCAGGTCTATCTGGAGGCCTGGCAGCTCACGGGTAAGGCCTTCTACAAGCAGGTGGTGTGCGAGATACTCGACTATGAGATTCGTGACATGACCGACACGCTGGGCGGATTTCACAGCACGGAAGACGCGGACAGCGAAGGGGAAGAAGGCAAGTTTTATATCTGGTCCCACGAGGAGCTCATCAAACTCCTGGGCGAAGAAGATGGCGCGCTCTTTTGTGCCTACTACGCCATCAAGGAGCGGGGAAACTTTTCGTCCCACGAGCACTATCACCACGGACTCAATATTCCACACCTGACCCGCGCGCCGGAAGATATCGCGGCAGAGCAGGGCCTCGATCTCGACGTGCTGGAGGAGCGCATGGCTCCGCTGCGTGCGAAACTCATGGCCGTTCGCGAAGGACGGGTGCGCCCCGGGCTGGACGACAAAGTGTTGACCTCGTGGAATGGTCTTATGATTGGCCCCATGGCCCTGGCCGGCGTGGCCTTTGGCGAGCCCCGCTATGTCGACGCCGCCCTGAAGGCCGCCGAATTCATCATGGAGCACATGTGGAAAGATGATGGCCTCCTGCGCACCCACCGCCATGGCGAAAGCCGCCTGCCGGGCTATCTCGACGACTATGCCTTCACCGCAAACGCTTTCGTGGACCTCTACGAAGCCACCTTTGATGCGAAGTGGCTGCAACATGCCCAGGCCATCACTGAGCAGATGATTGCCCGCTTTGGCGATGAAGACGAGACAAGTTTCTACTTCACCGAGGCCGCCCACCAGAATTTGATTGTCCGCACCCGCCCCACCTACGACGGGGCCGAGCCTTCCGGGAATTCCGTGGCCGCGCTGGTCTTGTTGCGTCTGGGACATCTCCTCGACAACAAGGATTTTCAGCATTGGGGACGGAAGGTGGTAGAGACGACCCTGCCTCTCGTGGCGAAAGCTCCCCAGGGCTACCTGCGCATGTTGTGGACCGTGGATTTCCTGTTGCACCCGCCCGTGGAAATTACGCTCGTGGGCAAAGGGGACGACGGGGGCGTGGCAACCTTACACGGGGAAGTGTTGCAGCGCTATCTGCCGAATAAGTGCCTGTTGCTGGTTAATCCGGAGGCCTATGCCTTCACGGACGAGCTGCCCATGGCCGTGAGTAAGACAATGGTGGATGATGGTTCCGCCGCCTATGTGTGCCGCGAACAGGTCTGCCAGGCACCCGTGACGACGGTGGAAGCGCTGGGGGAATTGTTGGCGGGGTAGAGGAAGGGACAGCAGAGACGACAGGGACAGCAGGTAAAGTGGAGCACTCGCTCGCCGGAGTCTGTCATGACTAATATGGTTGCACATGCTCCACGCACACGAACCGGGGCTGTTCTCTCGTTCCCAAGCTCTGCTTGGGAATGCAGTCCCTGGAGCTCCGCTCCAATCGAGTGGTGAGTGTCATCGGACGTCTAACAATGGCATTCAGGGTTATTTTTCAAACAAAAAACGCCCGGGTCGGGCTAAGGCAACCCGGGCGTTTGTGTCTCTATTTCAATTCCCGATTTCGTCCTGTGGGGGCGATGCCGATGGACTCATCAACCGATAGAGAGCGCGCACGACTAAAAATCCGAGAAGTAGGAGCAGCAAAACCAAGGCTCCAACGAAGACGAGATTGACGGCTCTCCTGGGGGTGACTTTCCATGTGCTGTCAATGATACCTTGATAGCGCGCCAGTCTTTCATCTATATCGGCGACGTCGTGATAGCCATAGGTCCTTGCGAGTTCCAGCAACTCGACCGCAGGCTCAAGGACCCTCGTGTTTGCTTCCAGCACTGCGAAGCTGTAGAGCAAATCGGCCACGATGGGGTCGGTCGGTTTGACGAAGAGCATACGCTCGCCAAGCTGATAGTGGAGCGCAATGAGTAGTTCACTTTGGCGGAGTTCTCGGTCCCGATAGCGATAGAAATAGGCTTCTTTCTGCATATCGTCCTCAGAGAAATCGAGTGTGTGGTGAGTCAACAAGAAGTCGGGGTCGGATTCCATGGCGATTTTGGCCTCCAGTATTTTTACGTGGAGCCACTCCGTGCCATAGTGGGAGTTATCGTTCCGCTTGATTCCTTCTTCGATCCAGTGGAGCGCCTTCACATTATCGCCGGCGAGTTCATAGGCCGTACCAAGATTCGCCGCAACGCTATAGTTTCCGGGCGAAGCGTCCTCCAGGGCCGATAGTTTCTCGATGCCCCCCGTGTAGTTACCGGTCAGGATGTCCTCGATCGCGGGCACTTCACTGTCTTCCGGATCCTTAACAAGTTTGGTCTCCAGATCGGTGCGCTCCTTCGGGCCACCGTTCAGCGCCATCAATTTGCTTGAGGGGTCCGCCGCCATGCGGGCGCGCAGATAATCAACGTGGAATCCGCCACCGACCCTTTTATAGGTTCCCTCGAGGGTTACGCCTTCGATGTTGATGCACGCGAAGGTTGTCTGGCTGATTAGAAGTGCGAAACAAAAGAGATATCGCATGGGTGCCCATTCCTTTCATGTAGCCGCAACTTGGTGGAGTTTATCGTAGCATGGATATCGCGCAGACGCCACCCCAACGGGCGGGTGATGCGTGTGGTCGTGCTTGCTCCACACACGAATTCACCGTCGGCAAATCTTCGACATGGCTTCGACCGGATCGCCCTCCTACGACGCGTCTCCGACGTGGCACGAATCGAGCTTGTTTATCCCTCGTTCCCATGCTCTGCCTGGGAATGCAGTCCCTGGAGCTCTGCTCCAACAAACTGGTTAGTGCCCAAGAAGTTTTCACATCGTCCTTCAGGTCCTTTGCCATAACAAAAAACGCCCAGGCCAGCCTAAGCCAACCTGGGCGTTTGTCGTTTGTATCTGTTTACCCCACGGCCACCAGCAACCGCAGTTCACTGCCCTCAATCGTCACCACTTTCGCATCACCCTCGGCTGCACCGCTCTCCAGCGAATTCGCCAGGACTTCCTGAGCGATATAGTCGCGGAAGCCCTCGATGGCCGCGTTCAGCGACGTGTCGTCGGTGGCGTAGGTCACGGCGATGCGTGCGTCGTAGGCGAGGTTCTGGTCTTTGCGGATGTCCTGCAGGGCGCGGATTACTTCGCGGACCAGGCCCTCTTTGCGGAGCTCGTCGGTGATGATGGTAGAAATGACCACCACCAACTGATTGCCCTGGGCGGCGGCGAAGCCTTCTTTCGGCGTAAGGCGTACTTCGACCTCCTCCGCCGTAAGGGCTTCCTGTTTGCCGTCGACTTCGATGCTGATACCGCCGGTGAGCAGTTGGGCCTGGAGGGCGGCACCATCGGCACCGGCCAAGGCCTTGCGGACCTGCTGGACGTTTTTCCCGAAGCGGGGTCCGAGGACTTTGAAGTTCGGGCGGACTTCGTAGGAAACGTATTCTTCGGGACTGTCCGTAAAGGATACTTCCTTGATGTTCAGTTCTTCCTGGATGAGGTCGAGGTGCTTTTCCAGGGCTGCACGCTGGTCGGGGTTGGCCACGACGAGTTCACAACTGCCGAGGGGCTGGCGGACCTTGATGTTTTCCACGCGGCGGGCATTGAGCCCCAGCGTTACCGCTTCGCGGGTCAGGGCCATCTGGTCGAGCAAGGCGTGGTCGATGGATGCGGCGTCGGCGTTGGGGTAGGTCGCGAGGTGGACACTGTCCGCCGCACCGGCCACGGGCTTCGCCAGGTTACGCCACGTCACTTCCGCGAAGAAGGGCGTGAAGGGCGCGGCCAGACGGGCCAGCTTGATGAGGCACTCATAGAGCGTCCAATAGGCATCGGCCTTGTCTTCGCTCCAGCCACTCGCCCAGAAACGGGCGCGACTGCGGCGTACGTACCAGTTGGAGAGGCTGTCCACAAAGCCCGAAACTTCGCGGGCGGCCGGATAGGTTTCGTAGTTGTCCAGGGCCGTGCAGGCATCGACGATGACGCGGTCGAGTTCGTTGAGGATCCACTGGTCCAACTCGGCCCGTTCGGCGGCGGGACGATAGACGGCGTCGCCACCCGTGCCACCGGCAGGTGCCAGTGCGGGGTCGGCGTAGAGTTCCTTCAACACAGCCTGGGGCGCACTCGACGGGTCGAAGCCATCGAGGTTCGCATAGATGACAAAGAAACTGTAGACGTTGTACCAACGCATGAGCAGTTCGCGCTGCGCCTCTTCCACGATGCGCTCCGAAAGGCGGCTGCTGTTCGTGGGCGGGTTCTTGGCGATGAAGCTCCAGCGGAGGGCGTCGGCGCTGAACTTTTCAAAAAGCAGTCCGGGCTCGCTGTAATTCTTCAGGCGCTTGGACAGCTTCAGGCCGTCTTCCCCGAGGATGTGGCCGAGGCAGATACAATTCTTGAAGGGGTGGGGCCAACCGCCTTTTTCTTTCCCATGGACCACGGTGCTGATGGCCAGCAGGGCGTAGAACCAACCACGGGTCTGGTCGATGGCTTCACTGATAAAGTCCGCCGGAAAGCGGTCGTTAAATTTTTTGTCGGATCCTTCGAGGTGGGGATAACCCCACTGGGCAAAGGGCATGCAGCCCGCGTCAAACCACACGTCGATGACTTCCGTCACCCGGCGCATGCGGCCTTCGGGGTCCTTGGGGCTCTGGAAGGTCACCGCATCGATGTAGGGCTTGTGCACCTTGAGGTGTTCGCTCAACTCTGGCGTTTCGGCTTTCGCTTTCAGCCAGACGTCCGTGCCTTCGATGCCGGGCTTGGCCAGCAACTCATCATAGGAGCAGATGCATTCCATGTGGCCTGTCTTGTCGCAGATCCACACAGGCAGGGGCGTTCCCCAATAGCGCTCGCGGGACAGGGCCCAGTCCACGTTGTTTTCCAGGAAGTTGCCGAAACGGCCATCCCGGATATGCTGGGGCTGCCAGCTGATTTCTTTATTGTTCGCGACGAAATCATCTTTGAACTGGGAGGTCTTGATGAACCAGCTTTTCCGGGCATACTGGATGAGGGGGTCATTCTCCGCACGGGGACAGAAGGGATAGGAGTGTTTGTATTGCTCGTGCTTGAAGAGATTGCCCCGCTCTTTTAAGACACGCAGAATACCCTTATCGGCGCTTTTGCAGAACTGACCGGCGATGGGGCTCTGGTCATAGGGGTCCACATCGATAACGCGCTCGTCGAAGGTGCCGTCGGGCTTCACATAACACAGGAAGCCGATGCCGCTTTCCTTGCAGACACGGTAATCGTCTTCACCAAAGGCCGGGGCCATGTGGACGATGCCGGTACCGGTTTCGAGGTCAACAAAATCACCGGCGATGACCATCCAGTGCTTTTCCGATTCTACATCCGGGTTTTCCATGGAGGTGGGCATGCCGTAATTGAAGAGGGGTTCATAGCCCACGCCAAGGAGATCGCTACCCTTGATGGTCTGGACAATTTCTGCCTCTTCACCAAAATATTTCGCTACCAGCGCCTGGGCGAGGATGAGCATCTCGTGGCCGGCTTCGGTCACGTGTTTCACTACGGCGTAATCCGTCTCGGGTCCCACGCACGCGGCGCAATTGCTCGACAAGGTCCAGGGTGTCGTCGTCCAGATGAGGAGACCGGCGTCTTCCCCTTCCAGATTGAGGGCCTGCTTGCCCGCGTCGGTGAGGGAAAGTTTTACCGTTACGGCCGGGTCATCGGTGTCGCGATAGCCTTCGCCCACTTCACCCGCCGAAAGGGCCGTGCCGCCCTGGGCCCACCACCACACAACCTTGTGGCCCTGATAGAGGAGGCCGCGGTCAAAGAGTTGTTTCAAGGCCCACCACACGCTTTCCACATAGCTCTGGTGGAAGGTCACATAGGCCTCGTCCAGGTCTACCCAGAATCCGATCCGGTCCGTGAGTTGTTCCCATTCCTTCTTATAGCGGAAGACCGACTCGATGCAGGTGCGGTTGAACTTTTCCACGCCGAATTTCTCGATGGCTTCTTTACCACCATCGATGATGCCCAGTTCCTTGCAGACCTCAATTTCGACGGGAAGGCCATGGGTGTCCCAGCCGGCCTTGCGCTCGCAATAGCTGCCCGACATGGTCTTGTAGCGGGGGAAAATATCTTTGATGGTCCGCGTCAGGCAGTGGCCCGGGTGGGGCATGCCGTTGGCCGTGGGGGGGCCTTCAAAAAAGACAAAGCGGGGCGCATCCTTCCGCTGTTCCAGACTCTTCTTATAGGTCTGGTGTTCCTTCCAGAAGGCAATGGTCTCATTTTCCGCCGCAGCAAAATTAAAGGGGGACGGGACCGGTTCAAAGGCATCGTTGGACATGGATAGGGCTTCCTTCGCTTCGGGCGACGGTTTTCATGTTAATACAGGGTGTATGCCCATGTTGGGGCATGTCGGCAGGCCATGGCTACGGTCAAGGACCGAAAAAACACAAAAAATGGCCTGCCAAGCCCAATATGATCGCCTTTTGACCCCGGATCATGCAACTTTTGGACAAAATAAGAGAAAATTGATATGGGCAACGACTCTACACTCCACGACTCCCTGGGAGTGGGGGGGAACGGGTATTCGGAGAGTACCTGTTTGGGCCTTGCATAGTCTCGTTTTGAGGCCGTGTGTCGAAGGACGGCACTGTCGTGTCCATGAGATAACGCAAGTTTTTGGGTTGCATAGTAGATGTAATATTGCTAAGTCCTTATAAAATAGAATGTTATGACGAGGTGTGATTCTTGGCACGGCGCTGGCTTTACATTCCCATACGCTACGAGGCGTACGAACAATTGAACGTGAACGTTGATGACCGCCATCTATGGCTCCGTAAACCATCAGCGATTTGCAGGGAAAAACCAGGAGGAATTTACTATGAACACTATCGAAATCAACGACCTCAAGAATGAAGTGACTGCAGAAGAAGCTACCACGGTCGTGGGCGGCTACAGGTACAAGCTCAAAGACGTCATTGTTACCAGCTATAGCGTCAACGGCTCATCTGGTGCCACCCGTGGCTAAAAACTGAGTCCGAACCACGGTTCAGGACTGGAACGGGGTAAGGACAAAAAAACGGCTGGTGCCCTGCACTTCGTGCACGCACCGCCGTTTTTTTATTTGGGTGAGACCCGTCCCAAGACCCCGGAACCATGGTCGTGTCGTGCGAACCGGTACTCCGGTTGAAGATATGCCGCAGGAGGATTCGTGCGAAGGGACTGTGGGGAGTCAATGGTGTCGGTGAGATATCAAATTGCCCGGAAAGGGAATTCATTGGGAAACATATCGATACTCACCCTTTTGCAGACGAAAGCATAAACCATGGACGTGCCGCGCGATCCGGTAGCTCCGCATCGTGCGAGGGAACTGAGGGGAGTCTTTGGAGTCGGTGATGTTGTAAAAAGAACTCCACGAGGAATTTGAGAATAGCGCACCAGGCTCGCTTGTGGTCTTCGTGGAGGGATTCGGTTTATCTTTCCTACCCACGCACGATGCGGAGCTACCGGATCGCGGTGCACGCCTGGAGGGTTTCGTTTTTGTTGGTGGGTTGATTCACTGTTGGTACCCACGCACGATGCGGAGCTACCGGATCGCGCGGCACGATTGGAGGGTCTCGTTTTTGTTGGTGGGTCGATTTTCTGTTGGTACTCACGCACGAACTCACCTTCGGCGAGTCTTCGACCCTGGAGAGCGCCCGTCTCGCTCGGTGGGGTTAGTTGCTCGGTAGTAGACATAGGTCATCTGGCCAACGTTTGCCCCTTGACCGAAAATAAGATTCTCGGTAGGCTATATCCATCAAGGGCCAAGATGCAGGAGGCAACGACTCGATATGGAAAACCACGATATTCCTCGTCGAATCGTTCAGTTACAGAATACGCCGGGGGAGGCGCACTATCTGACGTTCTCCTGTTTTCAGAAACGCCGCTTCTTAATTCGAGACCGAACCCGCCAGTATGTGGTGGGCGCCTTAGATCGCGCGCGGGCCAAACACAAGTTCGACCTCTGGGCCTACGTCATCATGCCTACCCACATACACGTACTCTTGTTCCCCAGAGAGGACGTATATGATATGGGCAAGATCGAAACGACAATCAAGCTGTCGGTTACGCGTCGTGCGATGAATTACCTCCGTCGTTACAATCCGGAAGGGCTTCGATACCTGGCCACCGGGCAACGGGATACGCCCTATCGTTTTTGGCAACAAGGGGAGGGATACGACGAGAATTTGAGTACACTCGAGGCCGCCCACGCTATCGCGGAGTACATTCACAATAATCCCGTCCGTGCGGGCTTGGTTGCCAATCAGGAAGATTGGAAATGGTCCAGTGCCCGTGAATGGTTGATTGAGGGAAGTGGGCCATTGTCCTTGGATAAGAATTCTTTTTTGTAGGCTCATCTCTTTGTTTCGAGAAGCCTTGGCCCTCAATGGGGTCGATAAGATATCAAACTGCTCCAAGAGATTATATTTTTGGAATGATGTCTCCACTCACGATTTTTGCAAAACGAAACCGTACACCATGGTCGTGCCGCGCGATCCGGTACTCCGGTTCGTGCGAAGGGACTGAGGGGAGTCATTGGTGTCGGTGAGGTGGCAATTCCCCCGGAGGAGTCATTTTCTGGAAACATGTAGCTATTCAAACGTTTACAG
>CAXBPH010000172.1:0-14975 GCA_963977445.1 uncultured bacterium
CGAGCCTGACGGGTTCGTGCGTTGAGCGCCTCGCGAATTCGGTAAAAAAGGACTTCGCGAGGCGCTGCACGCTAAATCCAAGCGCACGAACCCTCGTGCCTCGGGATCCCGCGGCACATCCGTCGTCGAATAGATTACGGAGAGTGGAGCTCCTTTCCACTTTTTCCAATAGACCAGTTTTGCTACACCTTCGCCGACTCAAGTTTCAAACACCGCCTCAAAGGCTGCCGTCACCTGGCGCCCCCCTCGGGCCGCGACCGCTTCCGCAATGCGCGTGCGCCATATGCCGTCTCCGCTGTAAATCCCCAGGGCGTTTACGGCAGCGACGGCGTAGGGCGTCGGCTCGTCTTCCACGACCTGAAGCAAGAACGATAGGGCGGCATCGTCCCGCGTGAGCGCCATGGGGAGCACCAACATGGACAAGTCAAGACCGCGCACGCCCTGCCCGGCCTGCCGCAAGATGGAAAACGACTCGGGCAGTCGCGCTTCGCCAATGGCCAGCGCCGCACCTTCCGAAACCGTCGACTTGTCGGCGTGAAGAAAATCCGCGACAAAGGTAAGGGAGCGCTCCGGGGCAATCCGCATCAACCCCTGCAAGGCCAAGGCGATAATATCTCCATCTTCCTCGTCGGGTTGCAGGCGTTTGACCACGGTTCGTGCTGTCTCCAGCCGGTCCGCGAGCGCGACGGTACGAAGCAATAATTCCGCCGGAAGTGCCTCGGTCTGTCCCAGGCTTTCCGTAGCGATCCGTCGGGTGCGGGGATCAAGATCCATCAGTAGGGACGCCATTTCCAGAAAGACGTCCGTATAGCGACATCCAAGGAGGCCCTCCCCCGAAATGCCCCGCAGGGTGGCCGCCGTGTCTTCACTACCGCCGTAAACGGGCTCCATCTGAACGTGTCGCATGCCCCGAAGATAAATATCGGGCTCCCCATGCCCCAGAGAAATCAGGGCCTCCATAATTGGCCGCTTCGCCGCACAGGTCGGATCGGATTTCACGGGCGATTTCATGAACCGTTCAAACGCGGCGAGCAACTCGGGTATGACTGCCTTAAGCTGCCAGTCGCCCGCCAGCTTTGCCGCCCGACCCACCACGTGGTTGCTGCGGTGGCCGAGTAGGGCAGCGAGCTGCGATGCACTATCGTCCGCGGGGCCTGCTTGCGCCATGGCGCGCAGGGTGTCGAGGGCTTCCTTGCTGGCATCTTTTCTGGCCATTTGTTCCGGGCCTCCTCCGTTGCATGTGGGCCGTCGTTCTATCACACCCTGCGACCAAAAATCGACCTGAAATCATTACGGCATACTTCGGTCCCGCCTACTGAATCGCCCTTCACGACACGATGTAAACTAGGAACATGCAATTATTGACTACCATCGCCCTGTCGTGGCAGCATGGGTCTTTCGGCTGATCGGGCCAGGGTCTCCACGTCGGGCTGACGCGCAGAGGCCACATCGTGCACCGTCTGATCTCAGGTATCGAATACGAAGGAACGCGCCATGTTGACCTCCCGTAGTTTCGTCCTTGCTGCAGCGCAGTTATGCAGTTTCACTTTCGCGGTTGCCCACGGTGAAGCACTGCTTCACCCACGACCCGCAGGATTCACCGAGCCGGGAACGACGAGCGCCCCCGTTGGCCTCGCCTTTCAAGGCGTCGTGGAAGACGCCAAGTTTATGGTCGACACCATAGCCACCTTTCCCCGTGAGTCCATGGTGCCGGGCATCGTGACATCGGTAACGGTCAACGGAAAGACGCTGGATACCTTTCTTGTAAAAAATGCCAACATCTTCAGCGGCAACCGCCAGGTCCACGGGGCAGAGGATATCACCGTCTCCTTCTATGTGGGATGGGAACCCGCCACGGACTATGCCATCGTCGTAACCCTGGAGAAAATCGAGGGCACGGAGGTCACCCTTACGACCTCGGGCACCACACCGGCAGAGCGCATGGTCACGGGCGGCGTCGGGTTCAGCCCACCTTCCATCCAGTTTCCCTATCACACTATTTCCATGTCCTTTGCAAAAGAGGCGCTGGACCCCGGCACCGTTACCCGGGTGGAAGTAGACGGTGTATGGAACCGGGACGCTCGCTTTTTCAATGAAGGCCTCCAAGACCCCGCTTCCATCGAAGGCAGCAAGGGTCTGGAAGGGGAAAGCTATACGGGTGAGATCGATGGCTCCCGGGGCTTCCGGGTCGTCGCTCCCTGCGTATGGACCAATAGCTCCAGGCACTCCATGAAGGTCGTCGTCGTCGATGCCGATGGCAACGAGACCATCTACGAACACGAAGGCAACGCACCGGCCACGCGGGGGCACTTTAGCGAAACATGGCCCCATGTCATTTCCCTCGTAGTCCATGAAACCGCAGGTATACGCCGCGATGGCGAGCCTGTCCACGCCACGATTGGCCCCTATGCCGACGACTTTGGCCCGGAAGACAGCTCCATCCTCGTCGTCACCTATGACCCCACCCACCCCAACGCCGGGGAGGACGGTTATGTCGTGGCACCCCATCAAATCGTAGACGCTTCTGAGTGGCGCGACGAAGCCATGCTCAACAGCGACGAGAAAGACACGGAAACGGGCGAGCTGATACATCGCTACGATGCCACCACCACGGTGGAATTCGTGTTTCTTGCCGATGTGCAGCAATACGAAAATAAAATATACCAGGTGCTCTACGGCGACACATCGAAAGCCAAGGTGAAACTTCCCGAGACCGACCTGAAGGTCGCCCAGCATGAGGGCCTCGGCCAGAATGTATCGAACGACTACTACGCCATCGAAACCTCGGCCAACAGCGGGGCCGTCGAGACAGTCACCATCCTGGGCGACGGCGATCCTGTCCTCCTGGAACATAAGCTGGAAACCAATGGTGCAGTCCACTGGAACCCCGGTGTGTATTCACCACCCACGCCCTGGGTGCACGTGAGTGACTGGGAGAATCCCGATGCGGCTCAATTTACCGGCCCCCTGATGCACCGCACCCGTCGCCATGCCCTGCTACCCTTCATGGACGAGGCCAGCGCCCATGTGTCCTACACCTTCTATGCCGGTCAGCCCTATATCCTTCAGACGTCTCTGTTGGAAGTAAATCAAGACCTCTTCGTGGCCGCCCTGCGCAATGGCGAGATCGTCTTCAATCACGCCGTCCTCGATGAGTTCGTCTGGCTCGACGAATTGGGTGTGGTGCAGCATATGAAAATCGACGGCACCAGGGAGCACCCCGTTCACGCCATGGATTTTTCGGCGGACACGCCCTGGATGGCCTTCATCAATCGCGAGAAGAAAGTCGGTTTCGCCAACATCGCGTTGGCCTATGAAAACACAAACCGCTACGGCGATCCTGCAAGTGTGGCCCAGCCCTATTTCTACATTCAAAATGGCCCCTGGATCTACTGGGCACGCCCCCTCGTCTACCCCTTTGCGGGGAACAACATGACCCGACTGATGAAAGTCCGCAAGGGCAGCATGTACTACGAAAAGAATGCCTGGGTGCCCTTCCGATTTGCCGAAGGGGACAACCCCTTCGCCGCAATCGAGCAACTGAACAAACGACTCCGCGCACCCCTCCAGGTAATGGAATGGATGGCCACCGATGAACGTGCTCCCGCAAGTTGGATCATGCCCATATTGACCATGCCCTTCGATGAAGGGGTCGCGGGTCAGGTTGGCAGTCAGAAAGAAGGGAAGGAATAATGAAGGCCATGATGTATCGCCCAACCTCCTGTGTTCTGTTCGCCCTCGCGATGGCGCTCGGCTCCGTCGCTACTGCCCAGTCCTCGCCCGCCATCTCGGTGGAAAAAGGCTATGATGTAGGCGATGGGCAAGTGCTCTATGACACGCCCTTCGACCCCGCCGACGTTTCAGAAGTCACCTTCTATGCACCGACCACCGACCATCCCTATTACGAAATCGTCGTCCCCATGGGCGATTGGACAGACGGAAAAGATGCGAACTTTAGCAAAGTCTCTGTCAATGGCGTGAATTGCGAGTCTTACTACGTCTTTGTGGATGGCTTTGCCCATGTGCAGAGCGGCTGGCTTACAAGAGAACGTCCCGAAGCGAAAAATGTCGTCCTCGTGGCCCGCACCCTCTGGCACAACGGAGAATCCGTCACCATCGATGTGGAATTATCCGCGACCGACGCAGAGGGTAAGGCCGCCACGATAGCCAAGAACTATGCCGCTACGGCACCAAAGACGGGCGGCGGTCCGGCGGGGTGGAAGCGCTATCAGTCGGTCGTGCTGGAAGAGAAAGCGGGCCTCAACCGGGACCACGAGCCCGTAGAGTTCTCTATCGCTGCCCGCGCCGAAAATTGTGGCGATCTGGAAAAAGAACTGCGTGTTTTTGCGGTCAACCCCCTCGATCAATCCCTGACCGCCCTCCCCTTTCAAACCTTTAACCCCGGTAGCTTCGGCGGCACACCACCAGGCACGGCGAACGAAAACTATCTGCAGCATCCCAGCCGCTTTATCGACGTCGTAACCCAGGCCAGTGTGGCAGCCGACGGGAAACTCGTCCTGGTGGCCTGCTACGACAACCCGGACGCCGCACCCCTGCCCGCACCAAAAACGGACCTGAAGGTTACCGGTGAATCTCTGAGTGCCGTCGTGGAAAACGATTATTTCACCGCGAAACTCGACGACAAATCCGGCCAGATTGCCTCCTTCACCTTGAAGGGAAGAGCGACCGACCCTGTACCCCTGTTAACGAACAGCCAGAGTGGTGCCCTTCACTGGAATCCCGATTCCTTTGGCGACAACGGACTCTGGGGCCACACCTTTTCCTGGGATCCCCCAGAAAAAACAGTGGTCACGACCCGGGGTCCCTTCCTGTTCCGTATTACCAACAGTGGACGCATGCCCGGAAGCACGCCCCAGATCTGGGCGTCGGTCACCTATTCCTTCTACGCCTACACGCCCTACGTCAACGTAACGACGTCCATGGAGGTCCGGGAAACCTTTAATGCGAACGCCATCCGCAATGGTGAAGTGGTGCTTGACACCCACCTGGTCGATCATTTCGTCTGGGAGGAAAAAAGTGGTGCCATCAAGACGATTCGCACCCTCCACGGCCCCAACTGGCAGGACGAATGGTCCACCCGGGTCGACGCCGACATCCCCTGGCTCGCGATGACCAACGAAGTCCACGATTATGGCATTGGGGCGGTCAACATTGCGGCGACGACCTTCAACCCCGATTCCGGGGAGGCCACCTTGCATCGTCCGGCCTATTACCTCTACTACCACCATTTCTGGGGCACGCCCCTGACCTATTTCACCCGCGGCTGGGTCTACCCCTTCAGCGACTACCAACGTGGCCCGATTATTGTGGTAAAACCCGGCTCCACCTATCTCGAAAAAATGGCGCTGACGCCCTTCTTCCTTCAAGAGGGAGCCGGGCGCTACAAAGCAATTGCGGATGTGAGCACGAGTCTGAAACAGCCCCTGGAACAGCGCTGGGGACGGTAGGGGACTGCCCAAAATGTCAGTAAACCCAGTCTCGGTATGCAGCGCACGGGATAGCTGCAGGAACCCGTGGCTATTCTAAATCGGCCGATTCCCAGCTATCATAATCTCCGCCGCACGCTTCTGCCATTTGCATGAGGGGCAACGTCACGTTGGCGATGTTTTCGTAGGAGGGGATGTCGTCCCGGGCGATTACAATGGAGAACTGCTCCACATCTTCATCGGGATCATGGAGGCTCACCAACGTGAAGCCCGCTGCTTCCGCCTTTTGTTGAAAGGCCTGCCGTGTCGTCTCGTCGGCAAAGTAGGCCCAATGGGTGAGCTCTCTCGACGCCGTCAGCGGATCGCCATTCGACTCGAGACTCTGCAGTACACGGTAGTCATACATGCCGCGAAGTTCGGTGTCGTCGGGACAAAGGAGTTCGAAAAACAGCTCCCATTCCGGGTCCTCGTCGGTGCCCGACTCCGATTCGTAGTCCGGAAAGGTTCTCATCGCATCGCGGACCCGGTCTTCCCAGTCGCCCCCTTCGCTTCGATAAAAGTAGTAGCGCTGGCAGCCGTCGTGGATGATTCGGCCTATAAAGTCCGACGTACCTTCCGCCTGAAGCCGGTCGTCGAGACGTTCGTCGATTTCCTGAAGCACATCGTATTCTTCATCCGACATGAGTCCGTCTGGAGTGGGCTGTTTCATATAGACGCAAACCCAGGCCATGTAAGGCAATGTGGCTATGGGCGCGAGACGCATGAACTCCAGATCAAGCAGTATAGACGCGGGTTTCTCTTCAATTTCGCACAGATACGCGTCCCAGTCAGATTCCATTGGAAGACTTCCTTATCGCTAATGTAGATTAAACGGGTTGCTTTGGCTTCGTGGTGCGCCGCTCCAGTAGCTGCAGCACCCCGATTTTACCCGATAATGACAACTTACAGCGCGAAGTTCAATGCTGAGGGTATATTTCAGGCGTTGGCGGGCAAAAAAACTTTGACCAAACGAGGAGCAGGCCACCCTTGGGCGGCAATCCCCTACTTCGCCAACTGCTTATCAAACCAGTCGCACATAACCGCCACCTCTTCATAAATGGTGGGCCAGGGGTGCCCACCGCCCGCTTTGACAATAAGCGTGGCCTCATGTCCGGCGTCCATCAGCGCCTTCACCATAAGCTCCGACTGCTCCAGCTTCACCCGTTCGTCGGCATCACCATGGATGAACAAAAAGGGTGGGGTTTTGTCATTAATCTGCTTCGTGGGCGATAGGGCCTTGGATTTCTCCGCGATCTCCTCCGCCGTCTTTCCGTCAAAGCCATCGTAGAAAAAGAAAGGAGCCAACCGGCGCAGCGGGCCCTCGCTCCAATCCACCAGCGTAAAGTCGGTCGGTGGGAAAAACACGGCAGCAGCCGCCACCGTGGTGTCGAAGGCACCATAATCTCCCTTACCCGTCGGTCCCTCTGCCGTAACGGCCGCATAGGTGGCCAGGTATCCACCCGCCGAGGCCCCGGTTATTCCGAGACGATCCGGGTCCACGCCGTACTCCTCAGCGTGCCCCTTGACCCAGCGAATGCCCATTTTCACATGGTCGTTCATCTCGCCGCCCGTATACTTCGTAATGGAACCCGGTCGAATCGCAAATACCGTATAGCCCCTGCCGCAATAAATATCATACATCTGGGCTTTTTTGTGGTCATTGATCTTACCGCGGTCCGAATAAAACGCGCCACTCGCCACATCCACGATGGCGAGTCCGTGCCCCGGCAAGGTGGCATCGGTGTCGGTGGGCGTAAAGACATCCAGGAGGAGGCCCGTGCCGTGGACTTCCGCGAAGACGATGTTCTCTCGCTGGACGTAGGGCGGCTCGGCGATGGCGGAAAAGGAGATCAGCAAGCAGACCATCAATGCGTAACACGTGGGACGTTTTTTCATGATTATTCCTGCGGTTGGTGACATTGAAAACAGTGATACAACACTATGTCCTATGGGACTCAGTTCGTCAACCCTACGTTTCAACCCACCTTACGTGCTAATCTCCTTTTTTGCCCCAAACCATCAGGAATACTTCATGGAACAATGGAAAAACATCGATACGGTCTACAACGGCACCGTATTCCGCGTTAAGACTGGAGAAGTCACCCTGGACGACGGCACCGTCGCACAACGGGAAATCGTCGAACATCCCGGCGGCGTGGGCGTGGTCCCCTTTGATGGCACCCACGTGATTCTCGTCCGCCAATACCGCATTGCCATCCAAAAGGACATCCTGGAGATTCCCGCCGGTAAAAGAGAAGGCGACGAAGACCCGGCATCCTGCGGCATGCGCGAACTCATCGAAGAAACGGGCTACCGCGCCGAATCCATGGTCTCGGCAGGCTCCGTCTTTGCCACCGTGGGCTACTGCTCCGAGAAAATCCACCTCTACCTCGCCTTCGACCTCACCCACGTGGGTCAAGACCTCGACGAAGAAGAGCGTATCGAGTTGGTGAGAATGTCGCTGGACGAAGTACGCCATGGACTCAAAGAACACCGCTTCGAAGACGCCAAAACCGTGGTGGCGCTGCACGCCCTGTTGCAGCACCTGGACGGGTAGGCCTACCGCACGTGCTGTTGCGAGATGATGACGCGGGATTCTGTTAGGGTTGAATCCCACGCTCATTGAGTCAATACGTTTTACGTCTCGGGGGCAATTTGGAACTTTGCACCTCGCAAAGGGATAATTAAGAGCAACGTGGCAATTCGGGAATGGGCATGCGTGCAGGATATCGGGCCCACGATTGAAAGGGAGCAACATGAACGCGACTTTCAAAAGGTTCTTGCGGGGGCTCATCTGTCTTCACTGCATTTTCTCTTTGCCCGTGGAGGCCAGATGGACTCCTCCAGACGACACGGTTCCGGTGACTCGGCTTCTCGACAATCTTCAACGGCAGCTTGAAGCGCATCCAGATGCTCACGACCTCCTTGCCCAGATAGCCCGCGTCCACAGCAGGGCCTATGCTATGGCAGAGCAGGAATCCGAAGTCAGCTATGTGATGGGGGCACCCCCGGGCCAAGAACAACCCGAAGCAGCACCCCTTCGCCTTTATGAAGCGGGAAACACCGATTTCTGGTCGCCCCGTGAAGGTGCAAAAAACGTATCCGACGCACGGATAGCCCATCTGAAGACCGCAATCGAGTATTACCGAAAAGCCACGGCCCATGAGAAAGCCACCGCCTACGATTGGCTCGGTCTGGGCTTCAACCTTCATGAAGCCTCGCGCATTCCAGAGCGGATGATGGACACCGGAAAAGCGCATCCGTCGGACGAAGCGGCGCAGACGGCGTGGCAACGCAAGTATGAGGATGAAGCGCTCGACGCCTATCAGACGTCTTATGATTTTGGAGGCGAACGACAAATTGAATCAGGCAGCGGCATCATGGAGATCCTCTCGAAGCGGACTGACCTGGACAAGGAAGGGCAGCGGCGTCTGAAGGCCACCCGACGCAAGGTCGTAGAACTCAAAGCCACGCGCCAACATTGGGTGACCCCGATCATTCTCCATCTGTCGGAGCGACGCACGATAAATGAACTCCTCGCACCGGAAACCCACGTGAAATTCGACCTCGATGGCTCGGGTCGTGGCGACACGTGGCCCTGGGTCCAACCCGACACCGCTTTTCTCGTGTGGGACGAGGACGGACGGGGCGATGTGCCCAGTGGGCGCGTTCTCTTCGGCAGTGTCACATGGTGGATATTCTGGAATAATGGCTACGAGGCCTTAAAATCCCTCGACAATGACAACGACGGATGGCTTCAGGAGGATGAATTGCAGGGCTTGGCCCTCTGGCAGGATACCAACAGCAACGGGGTTTCGGACCCCGGAGAAGTCGTTCCGATTGAAGTCGCCGGCATCGAAGGGATCGCGGTTACGGCAACAGGGGAAGTCGACGGTATGCCGGCGAACCCGCAGGGGTTGCGCCTCACCGGGGGAAAACAGCTTCCTACCTACGACTGGATTACGCGCCCCCTCGAAAAGGAGCTACGGTGATGACCCGAGCACGGTATTGGACCCTGATTTGTCTCCTCTTCGCATTCGCCTTCGCTCTTCCTTCCTGTCAGTCGGTGAAAAGGGACCATGGGTCCAATGGAACAGAAATATCCGGTATCGTTATCCATGGCACCACCGGAAAACCTGTCGCAAATATCACGGTCACACTCGGCACTATCAGCCCCCTCGTGGGACGCCAGAAGATCGTCGTTCCGTACGTCCAAGGCGACCAGGCTTTCGAAGACGTCACGGATCAAAGTGGCAGATTTCGGTTCACCGGAATAGCGCAGGGCAACGTGCTTCTCATGATACAAGATGAGACCATGGCCGCCAAAGATGGGGAAATTCCGTTGGAAGTCTCGCCGGACCAACAACACATCGAGATTGAACTGAAAGTTACGGAGGGCGCATCTATCTCGGGCACCATATTCAACGATGGCTACTATCACGGCGTGGAAGGCGTCGAGGTCCAGGTTGTGCCTTATTACGACCAACGAGAGGAATGGGTACGTACCTACTACGGCATGACTCAGGCGGATGGAAGCTTCCATATTGGTGGTATACCGTCTGGAAATTACGAAGTACGGTCATCACCTGTCGATGGCTTCCAACAAACGTCCATTCCCTTTCACGGTGAAGATCCGGTCTGTCAGCAAACCTATTTTCAGGGATTCCCCATGCGCTGGGCGACCCACTATGCACCCTTCGAATTTACAGTCGCCCAAGGCGCGCTCGCCCGGGGTATGGTTGTCGATGAAGAGGGCAATCCAGTTGCGGGAGCGTCTGTATATAGGTTTTCGGGAGGATCAAGTAATTCAGGCGTGCTTACGGACGCGCAGGGGGAATTCCTGCTTTGGGATTGGGAAAAGCCAGAGCTTCCGTCCATCATGGCGCAAAAGGATGGTCAATTCTCTGAGTGGCTTCGTTCGGAAGAAACCTTGGAGGACTTCGGCCCCATTCGCCTCACCCTGCGCCCCGGTGCCCGACTCCACGTCAATGTTGTAGACGAGAACGGCGACCCTGTGAGCTGGCCTTTCGAAGTGGATATCGACCTCTCCTATCAGGGTGCGAATAGTAGTCCCTATGAACGTGCGACGCTTGAAGCATCGGGTTCCTTTGCCTTCCCAATACTGCCGCCCGCCACCTACCGACTCGGCGTGCGGGGGCCACACAGGGATTACGTCCAAGAGAATCTAAAAGAATTAGAACTTCATTCCGGCGACGATACAGAACTCACTTTGGTCGCCACCAATACGTCGGAACTACTTGGCCCGGATATCACAGGGCGCGTGATCAATGTCGACGGGCTCCCCGTCCCTGGGGCCGCAATAACCTCAACGGAAAGCGATCCCTACGAAACAACGACCGCCCCGGATGGGTCCTTCGTGTTTCGAACCAGAACAATAGAATCACTGCCCTCTTACGTGAATTCCGAATCTGTGGAAAAAATAGATTTACGCGTCTCGGCCAATGGCTACAAAGAACTAAGTCTCACTGCAGCACCTGGGGACGGCCCGCTTAGGATTGCATTGGAACGCGCCCCGATAGTTCGCGGGCACGTCGTAGATGTTAGGACTGGCAAAGCACTCGAAGAATACACCGCCATCGCCTATCACAGTAGCGACCCCGGAAATTCCAGCCGACCCTACTGGAAGGAAATCAAGAACACGAAACTGACGCGTTTACCGGGTGGCCTATTTGCGATTACCGGAATTGCGGTGCCGGAATTCATTCTGGAAGTCGACACCCCAGCACATCAGCGTACCCATGAAATTCTAAAGCTGAAAACTGATTCCAGCGCGGACCCCGTGCTGTTTCGTCTGAATCCAGCGGGTCATCTGTCCGGCCAGATCGTAGATGTGCGAGGGAACCCGGTCAGTAGTGCCAACCTCTTTGCCAATGACCTGCGACCGCGAGACCCCGTGCGCGGGGTCCTGCCCATCTTCGCAGAGAGTTTGTCGGGGCACACAACGACGGATAGTAATGGAGCCTTTTATCTATCCTTTGAAACTATTGGTGCCATTGAACTTTGTGTAGACAGCCCCTACCCACGTCATTGCCAAGTCGTTGAAATTCCGGCCGATGGCTTGGATGACCTCCGAATCGTAGTTCCTGATGGAGTAATGCTCTTTGGCCAAGTCACCATGGGGGGAGAGCCCTTGGCAAGCGCGAAAATCCGAATGCAGCACGCCAAACTACTAATGATCTATGCCGATGCCACGACGGATTCGGACGGGCGATTCACCATTGAAGACGCCCCCTTGGGTGAAAACCATCTTAGCTGTACACCGGCAACCACGAGTACCAATCTCTACCAACGCAACAAGTCAATTTCCTTCGAGGTACTTCCCGGGCAGCGAAAGGAGGTAAATATTGACCTCCTCCCTGCGCAAGCGAACCTCGAAGGCCAGATCGACCAAAGCCAGGCGCAAGAATTCAAAAGCGCTACCATCCAGATGTTGCTGCCCGATGGAGAACTTATATTGACGTCAATTCCAATTCAGGAGGACGGAAGTTTCCGCGCATCCCCCTTACCGGAGGGTGATGCCTGGGTGAGTGTTCGTGCGGAGGGAAAGCGCCGGGTGGCCGTTGCCCATCTCAAAAGCGGACAAACGACACACGTAAACTTGAGTGATACGCCGGGGGTATCGGTGCGTGGGACGTTGGCTCGCAATGGCGTAGCAGGCGATCTTTCCATAGTCGCAGTTCCGGGCAATCCCGACCTGACCCACTATGGCACAACGTTTACGATGCTCACCTTTATCGTCGCCAAGACCGAAGTCGCAGGAGACGATTTTGTGCTTGAAGATGTCCCCACCGGCACCATCACCCTGCTTTGTTGGCCCGCGCAAACTTACAGCACCCAAGTATACCCGCCCCCGATTGTCGGACGAACCACAATTGAAGTCGGGCCAACAGGAGCCAACGGGGTCACGGTCCCCTGCACCCCAACGCCAACCCCATGACGCGCAGCTATCGCGCGTCGAGCTGGTCAAGCTGCCCCTCGATGAAATACGTCAGGGACTGAAAAGAAAACGCTTCGAATGCGCCAAGACGATGCTGGCGCAGTACGCGCGAGTGCAGCATCTGGACGGGTAGGTCCAATCTAGAAATCGAGTACCTGGCAAATTCGGTGTAGTAGCCATCAAAGAGAATCGGAAAGGGTGCCACCTATACGCGGAGGAGCGCAGCGGGGGAGCTTATGGGTGCAGTCCGCCACTATCGTCATGCTCCCTTAACACCATTCGTTCCGATACCCCTCATTACCTCTTTCAGCCGATCACGGAACGCATTGAAGGAGGGCATATCAATCTTCCCGGAGTCAATTCGCCCCTCTTCAACAAGCCTGCAGAGCATTTCTCTGGTTGGCTTCTCGCCAAGTAGGGCTTTCAGTTCCAGCTTAAGAGGGGATTTGGCCTTGGGGCTCCCAGAACGTTCTTCCAAGGCTTGGCATCGCTCATAGGGATTGCTCTTGAGCGCACAGAGAATCCATGCTTCGGAAGTGGGTTTCGGTATCATGGGAACCCCCCGTGAAAACGACTCGTGACGAAACCCCAAGAGCATGGCGTCCCACTTAGCGTTCCACTCACCTCGTCCTGAAGAATTATTGGTGTCTACATCGTGAAACAGAATGGCGACGACTTCGTCATGCTTTTCCTCCTCCCACCGCTTCGCCCATCGCGCCATTGCCCGTGCGGACCGCTCGAAATATAGTGTTTCTTTCGGCGAGCGGTGCCCAGACAACCTCAGCCTCTTCTTCTGCCCCTTCAGATCCGCCACTTCAGCATTGAGTGCCGCTCGTTTCACCAGCGCACAACACAAAGAGCCGAGTGGCGAGTAACCAGCTTCTGCTTCGACAATTTGACACGCCAAGTTAACCATCGGTCCTGCCAGGAATTCTTTTCCTTCGCAGACGCGATCATCAAACGTACATGTGCCGCAATCCGATGCCCCTTCCCCGCTGAACAAAAAGTGCATCTACGCCCCCGACACCGCCGAATTCAATTCTTCACTCAAGGCCGTGAGATTTGTATCCACAAAGACTTCGCCCGGCCCCATCACCTCCAGCTTATCTCGCATCGATGGTATTTCGAAAAAGCGCTTCGAACGAGTCCCGCCATCGGGCCCCTTATGCAGAAAAACGACGCTTTCACGCGCCAAATCATCATCCAGATAATTTAGAATCATAGGGCTATGCGTAGTCACCAAAACCTGATGCGACGCGGCCGTTAGCTTCTCAATGAGCGCCTCGATTAATTCCGGATTTATGCCGTTTTCTATTTCGTCAAAAAGCAGAAAACTGTGTTCGCTGCGGAGCGCTACAAGAATTGCAAGGGTACGCAGTAAGCCGTCATTCATGTGCTTCGAGGTGGACATAAGGTGGGATTGCGTCTCGTAGGCCTCGTGGAGGACCAATTCCTTCCAGCCTCCCTGATGGCTTTGGGGGAACACGTTTTCGAGGTGTGGGTAGAGTTTCGCCAAATCGTCTACAATGGCTGCTCGCGAATGTTCGGACAAGGCGTCGAAAAAAGAAGCCAAGTACTCGCCACTGTGACCGATCGAGTCGCGCTGCTGCCGATCTCGCCGACGTAAAAACTGGGGAGCTAGCGTATCGAATGCCCGAAGATGTCCGACAAATTCCTTTAGTTTTCGAATGGGTTCAGGCAGCGCCTCGTTTCGCACGATGTTCGTGATGGAACCTCGATATGCCAAACTCGTTGTATCAAACGTCTTACCACCTGAAATACCCGAGTCAACGCCCAACAAATTTGTCTTGCCACCATCTAGCCATCGCGATTCACCGCCAGTGTGGATACCCTCCCGTATACATCGCCGAGATTCAACGTCATACTCGCCCGACCACGTCCCGGCATCTGAAAACATCAGGTCAAATTCAATTGTCGTCCTGCTCGGAGCGGCGACATCGGCGAAATCCCAGTCCCGTGCGTCAAACCACTCGTCAACATCACCGGCGAGTACATGTGAGATAAAATCAAAAAACTGCAAGACTGTCGACTTCCCACAGCCATTCAGTCCGATGAGGCAAGTAAACGGGGACAAATCCAGTTCAAAGTCTGTCAAGGACTTGAAGCCCGTGACGCGAACCTTAGTCAATCGCATAGTTACGCCTTTCTGTTCTCTTGCCCACATTATGACACATGTCCCCCAAAAACTGGATCAAACTGGATTGAAACCGCGCGAAGCGCTCCAAGCCGCCTAAGGACACCCCCAAAACTTGACCCAATCCGCCCCCAATTAGTATGCTATGTCCTTTCCACCCGGTAGTTTCCGGGTGCTTTTTCCCCCTAGAAACTGTCCATGTGAGGCCCCCATGCATCCATTCAGAACACACACCTGCGGCGAATTGCGCAAGGATAACGTCGGTGAGACGATCCGCCTTTCCGGCTGGGTACACCGCAAGCGCGACCACGGCGGCGTGATCTTCATTGATCTGCGCGACCACTACGGCCTGACCCAGGTCGTCGTCAATCCCGAT
>CAXBPH010000173.1:0-14902 GCA_963977445.1 uncultured bacterium
CAGGGGGACGGCCCCGACTATTGCGTGTGTTTTCGTTATTACCGGCAACGTTTGGGCCAAGAAGTCACCGTGTATTCAATACGAGCCCACGTCGGTGGAGTCCCCGGGCGTGTGCCGGGAATATGGCGTTTCTAAGCAGTCAGTTCATCGTTGGCGGGATGCCTACGGGGCTGTGGCAAAGGACACAAAGATAGGGTGCCAGGTCGTTTTTTTAATTGCCAATTGGAGCGTAGTGAGGTATTATAGATCGATAATCAAGAGGGCAATCGAATGGCAGAAAAAACGAGGCAGGGGCGTCCCGCCTTTATAAAAACGCCATGGGGCGAAGAAATGCGCCACGGGGCAATGGCGTGCCCCTATAGGAGTGTCATCTCTACTGCCTTGGGCCGGCGAGACGTCGGTCCCACCCTCACCGCACCAGGCAGCAAGGTGTGGACGTACACCTATCCGCCTGCGGCGGACCTTCGGCACATGGGTCGCAGATGCGCCGTGGCGCACAATCGCCTGTCCCAGGTGGCTATCCCCAACGGCATGCACACGGAATACACCTATGATACGTCCGGGCGGCAGGATTCCATCCACCACAAGGATGGCTCGACCGTGGTGCAGGGCTTTGACTACGCCTTTGACGATGGCGGCCAGATAACGTCCATCACCCACGAGGACGGGGCCTATTGGGCCTACGAATACGACGGGCGGGAGCGATTGACGAAGGCCGAGCGTTATGACGATACGCCTTCCCTGCTCCATCGCTTCACCTACACCTACGACCATGGGGACAACCTATTGACCAAGGCGGTCTACGACCCCAGCGGCCCGAGTACGGACACCACGGCCTTCGCGTACAACAACGCCAACGAACAGACGAGTAGGGTGAATGGTGGTACGACCATCACCCAGGCTTACGACGCCTGGGGCCGGTTGACTTCGAAGTCTGACGGCACATACGCAGCAACCTATGCTTACCGCTACGGCAGCAAACTCTACAGCGTCACCAGCGACTTTCCCGGTGAGGGAAACGTCACCTACGAAACCGGCGGGAATGGAAAACGTCGTAGCCGCGTCGCGGGGGTGGACGAAACGTGGTACAACTACACCGTCGGCTTCGATGAAGTGAGCACGGAAGACGACGCCGACGGCAGCACGGGCACGTTGACCATGACCAACGTGGTCCGCAGCCCTTCCGCGCCGGTATCCGCCACCCTCGCTGACCTCGCGGGCGCGACGCCCGCCAGCGGCACGGCCCGTTACTACGCCACCGACCACCTCGGCAGCACACGAAGCGCCTGGGATGCCTCCAAGGCCAGCGTTGGGACCTACGAGTTCACGCCCTACGGTAGCGAATACATGCACACCGGCGCGGCACTGGACTCTCTAGCGAGTGCGTACACCGGAAAGCCCTGGGACGACACGGCGCAACTCTTCCACTTCCCCTACCGCCAATACAGCCCCGACATGGCACGATGGACGACGCGCGACCCGTTGGGGATGGTCGATGGGCCGAATGTGTATGGGTATGTAATGGGAAATCCAGTGCTCCTGGTGGATCCTCTGGGCGACAGGACAAGACTCCCAGGTGACTATTCTGGCCCCGGCCAGTTTGTTGATGCAGCAATAGACCTTTTATTATGCGCTCTTTCGGCAGCGCTGTGCGCTTTGGCGTTATCAGCCTGCAGTGCTAATATTCCTGGGGGCTGTGAGCGAGCGGGGGTTTCGTGCGACAACATGACCCGTGCTTGTGGGGAGTGTAATGACGGTGCTGAGCTTTGGCCGGAGGAGGATTGGGATGATATATTGATATATATGGGGCCATAGATATAGTGTTGGTTGAGGGGGTTGCGATATAGATGGGGTGAAGAAGGTCATCATGAATAAACACAAACTTTTCGTGAGTAGCAAAAGAGGAATTTGCTTTGAGTGAGCGTCCTAAATATATAACGCTGGTAGCGTGGATATATATAGTCCAGCTCCCGCTAATGTTGATAACAGAGTTTTTGGATCATGCACGTTTAGTAACGCTTATGAGTCAATATTGGCTGCCAGTCGGAGTGCAGTACTCTATCCAAGTGTCGATGCTGATGGTGCTTTTTTGTTGCGGGATCGGTATGCTTTATGGGCGTAGTTGGGCGCGGTCTATGTGTATTTTTGCCACATTGGTTAACATAGTAGTGGTTTTTTTGAATCACCAGGATTTCTACTTGGCAGCGTCCGGCGTTGTTTGGCTAGTTCTATTGATGTATGTCTTGTCGCGACGAGGGGCGCGAGAGTACTTCGGCACCAGACCGAGGAAATAGGGGACAGTCACCGATTATAGGTAACGCGTTGTAAATAAATAGCTTACACGGGTTGTTTTGACGCATATTTCATTCGCCTTCGCTGCCTGCGGCCGGCACTTCGCTGTGGTAGGGTAGCCCTGCAGCGTGCCATGATGTCTGGCGCACCATAGCCTTGAGCCCACAGGGACATGCCTCCGCCCGTAGTCAGGTCGCCGTTCCGGGTGCGCATTGGCTGGGACCCACGGTACGACCGCAAAGACAAGTGTTCTGGTTGCGGCGGTACGTCCCGGGACGGACGCACGCAACGCTGACGTAAGCTATGCCAACGGCATGTAGTAGCCAAATCGTCCGATAGGGGTAGCTGCAAGAGCCTCCGGGCGTGTGCCTGTGCCTGCGAGGTTGCCATGGGGGCTCACGGGCCACAACGAATAGCCCTCAGGGGGACGGCCCCGACTATTACGCGTAATTTCGTAATTGTCGGTTACACGTTGGCCAAAAAGTCTTCGAGTATTCAAGACGAGTCCATGTCGGTGCAGTCCCCGGGCGTGTGCCTGTCCCTGCGGGGTTGCCATGGGGGCTCACGGGCCACAACGAATAGCCCTCAGGGGACGGCCCCGACTATTACGTTTGCTTTCGTAATTGTCGGTTACACGTTGGCCAAGAAGTCTTCGAGTATTCAAGACGAGTCCACGTCGGTGCAGTCCCCGGGCGTGTGCCTGTCCCTGTGCAGCGCCATGATGTCTCGCGCGCCACAACCCATAGCGCACAGGGACATGCCTCCGCCCGAGGTTAACTTTTTGTCCGGCCATACGCATGGGGTGGCAAGCACGTTTCTACCGCGACGACTTGGACTCGGTTGCGGCGGTACGTCCCGGGACGGACACGCGCAACTTTGCCGTGAGCTATGCCAACGGCACGTATTCGCCAACCCGTCCGATAGGGGTTGCTGCAAGAGGCTTCGGGCGTGCGCCTGTCCCTGCGGGGTTTGGGGACTGCACCGACATCGCCCACGGTGAATTGCACCAACATCTTCGTGGTCAATGGGTGCACTATTCTCAGCCAATGGGACTAGGACTGTCGGGGCCGCCCCCCCGAGGGGTGACTTGGCGTATTGCACGAACGTCGTGAATTTTCGTTGCCCTCAGGGGGACGGCCCCGACTATTACGTTTGCTTTCGTAATTGTCGGTTACACGTTGGCCAAGAAGTCTTCGAGTATTCAAGACGACTCCACGTCGGTGCAGTCCCCGGACGTGTGCCTGTGCTATGAAAAAGTCCGGTGATGTACTAGCGTGGGAAAGCAGGCGCACAGCGACCACGTCAGTGCCGAAGAAATCGATTGACCCTACCGATACAGCCAATACATCAACCAGTATCATCAGCGTAGCGGCCACGTGTGGCATGGAGTAAATAGGCGACAGTTACCTATTGTTGACTTATTTTTCGACTCCTGCTGCACTCTTTCCATGTCTGGAGTAGCACGAATCGTGGTGGCGGGCGAGCCGCACCATATTATCCAGCGCGGTAACAACCAGCAGGATGTGTTCTTTGTGGACGATGTTCGGCGGGGCTATCTTAAATTCCTGCGAGAACACGCGGTACTGTCACTGGGCGTGGAGCCGACGTTCGCAGAAGACTTTCGTCGTAACACCCACACGGGGCCTCCGCGCCCTGCCGGTCGGCCGCCCTCGAAAAGAAGAAAACACAAATAGGTGACTGTGGCTATTTATTTTATTTAGGGGAATGCCGTTCAGGAGCTTGGGCATTCCTGCCCGAGACAGGGCCCACGACGAGACATGACATGGCTATTAACGCCATGGAATAGCCAAGTGGGGGATTCCACGTCGCGTATTTCCGTTTTTTTGGGCCTCGCGTTCGCGAGGGTTTGGGTCACGTGATTCGTGTTTTCATGGCGTGTATTCTCGTTTGGCGATTGGGGTTGACGTTGTCTCAGGCAGGAATGCCTGAGTCCCTTTGGGGGAATGCCCAAGCTCCTTTAAGGGATCGCCGTTCAGGAGCTCGGGCATTCTTGCCCACCTCCGGCGCGTCCAAGACCCGAGACAGGGCCCACGAAGAGACATGCATAGCCATCGTCAGGGTTGCGCGCGTCCGACCGGAATGTAGCTTTTTATCTCTTGGCGCGAATGGGCTTCTTTGGGTACAGTTACCGATTGATTGACGTCCCGATTCCAATACGCTGCTACACACCGCAATCGAAAACTGTCCCCGTGGTCCTGGCCACTACGTCATTCCCGTGCTCTTAAACGAAAAACCGCCATCGGGGATAGGGGATTCCGACGGCGGTTTTTTACTACAGAAAAAGTCTAATGCGTCAGGGGGCGACCCAGCGAAAATTGCCGGGCTTCTTTGGCGAAGTAGAAATAGCTATCTGGCCCTTCGACTGCCTGCGCTTCCGTTCTTTCAAAGCATTCGCCTTGTAGAACAGCGCCGGTTCGATTATAGGCTCATGAAGCCCTTCGGTTTCCAGCTCGCCATAGCTGACACGTCCACGATAGGTTCGATTAGAAAGTATAATCGCAATCGCCTGGCGTGACCACTTGTTGCCCTTTCGCGTAAAGATGCTCTTACTATGAAGATAGTTGACCACCTTTCCTGTGCTACGCGTGACGAGGTATTCGCGGAAAATCATCCGGACGACTTCCGCTTCGCGGTCATCGATCACCAGAGGCTTTTCTCCGTCTATACCGCGACGGTAGCCGTAGGGGGCAGGTCCCGTGCCATAGCGGCCCTGTTGAACCGAGGTCAATTGACCTCGTTTCACTTTGGCGCCATGGGTAAGTCTTCCGGGGCCTTCATTAACTTCTAATTCTGATCCAATTGTCATTTCAGTACTCATATGATTCGCACCTCCACATGAGTGTTGCCTTGCGCTGGCTTTGTCACCTACGACGCAACTAAGATTCGTAGATGAAATTACGTATAAAACCAGTTCTAATGCGCCTGAATAACGAAGCGCTACGCAAGGTGCTGATGAACTCAGCGGTACCGCAGTTTAATTGTGTTTTCCCAAGTATTACAACCTCAGTGTACACGAATACAACTACTATGTCAAGAGTTATGTGTTAAATTTTTGTCGTTGTGATGGGGGCATGGTAGCTAAGTTGCTGGTGTTGAATGGGTTATCTTGTTGTCAGTTTTCTGTACATTTTCGTCAGTGACTGATAATCTTCCGAGGGACCGGGAATCATTTCCGCAAGGAAGGCCGGCAACGGGGGCAGAAACTCTGGAGAGCGGATGCCGGCAAAGGGTTGGCATGTATGTCTAAATAACGCCTGACGGCGGCTTTGGATGACACAGAAAGGCAACAGGTAAGACAGGCAGCCATTTTTGTGCCTTGATACATGCACGTGGAGGAGCTACTAAAAGGGGAAGTCTATGACTTCGCTGCTTTTTTTGCCATTTTCAATAGGGCTTGTGGCGCGGGCGCATAGGGATTGGCACCACCTGCCAGGCATTTGGCAACAATCTGTGTCACCACCGCTGGATCCATGCCAGCAACCTTCGCTTCGGTCATCACCTCATGCATACGCTCTACGATTCGGCCTATGCACGCTTCGCGGCACTTCTTCTCCACATTTTTGCGGATGAAGACGCCTTTGCCACGGCGGGTGTAGAGGAGTCCCATGACTTCCAGGTCCCGATAGGCCTTGGCAACGGTATTCGCGTTGATGTCGAGACGTTCGGATAGTTCGCGTACGGAGGGGAGTTGGTCACCGGCGAACAGGCGCCCGGCGGTGATACCGAACTGAATATTGTTTTCAATCTGCAAATAGACGGCGACGGAACTGTCCACGTCTATTGTAGAAAGCATTTCGAGCATTTCTTCGCTGGATTCGTGTTTCTGGCGCGGCATGCGGTTGCTTTCCGTGCCGAGAGTAATCTCGGCTCTTCACGTTAGCAAATGCTATAGCCGAGCACCTTTGTAAAAGATGCGGCCGTTATGCACTGCTACGATTGTTGAGCTTCCCCCTGTCTTTTTGGAATTGTCTAAACCATTTATACGTATTTTAAACAGTTCTAGCGCAGATGGCAAGTCCAAAAGGGGCCAAATATTGAGGCTGGCGATTCCTACCCCTTATAACAGCCGGGATTGTTGTTTTGAGAGTGAATCGGTATAATCGCAACGAACGCTATGCGTGACACGAATTTCCAATGCCTGGCCCGGAAATCGTGGTCGACGGCAGGAGATAAAAACGGCAGGTGGCACCTCGTGATACCACTTGGGTGCAGCGAGCGGGCGTGTGATTCACGGTGAATTTCGTAATACGAGAACGACCGTCTTTGTCGGGCTTTGAGTACAGATAGGAGTTCCTAATGCGAATTGGACTATGTTTTACCTTGATTCTCCTGGTGTCTGGATGCGCTTCTACCCCGTCCGACACAAGC
This sequence comes from uncultured bacterium, assembly GCA_963977445.1. Lineage (GTDB taxonomy): Bacteria > Hydrogenedentota > Hydrogenedentia > Hydrogenedentales > JAEUWI01 > JAEUWI01. Next base: position 6,682 of record CAXBPH010000173.1, read on the forward strand.
GCCCCGGCGGTCGAGTCACCTCGTGCTACGGCAGATGCTCCCAAGGAAGCGACCCATCCTGTGCAGAAGGCTACGCCCCCTGCAAATGCCGTTCTCGGGGCGGTCGATGTGGATGTTTCCGACGTGACAGGCAAGAATCTTCCGGCCCGACTCGAACTCCAGTCGGTCGATGGTACACAGAAGTATTCCTATGAAATTCCCACCGGCGTTCAGAGCATCCAATCGCCTGTGGGCGATTTCTATGCCTTCGTTTACGTCTACGACAATGAAATACCGGTCATGGTCCATGCCCAGGAATTTACGATTGTCCAGGCGGAGACAGGCTACATTCTCGTCAATCTGTTGGAGGGGGCCAGTGGCAAACTGAGCGTCCATGACTATGATCAGGATGGCGATCTGGCTATCGATAAAGTGGAACTTATCGCGGGCACAGACCCGGAAGATCCGACCAGCATACCCGGGCGACGTCCGGTCGTATTTGATGACCGGGTATTCCGCGACGAAGACCGGTGGTATAGCGGAGAGCTCAATGCGGTGAGTCGCTATGGTGGTGGTGAAGAAACGGTGGCAGAACTGATAAAACGTGCAGAGCAGGAAGGACTGGACTTTCTGGCGATTACCGACCTGAACACCATGGACGCCTGCAACGATCCAGACTTTCATTCCGATAGCGTCGTGTTAATTCCCGCGCTCGCCTGGGGCACCGTTGAGGAGGGCATTGCGCTCATCTATGGCCCCGCCACGGTGCCTGACTTGCCGACGTCTATCGCTGCCGCACAGGCGGAATGCGAACGGGTCCAGAGCCAGGGCGGCGTGTTTACTATTGCCCATCCCTGCTTTGCGGAGAGCCCGTGGAAGTGGGGGTTGAGCAAGGTCAATGCGGTTCAGGTGTGGAATGGTGTCTGGCGCGAACCTGCCCCCCTGCTGCTGTCGTCTCTCCCCGAAGCATTGAAGAACCGCGACCCCAGCAATGGACAATTAATTCGGTCAATCGCGGCGACTGCGGCGATTGCGGGTAAGACGGCCGCAGCCGCAGCCGCAGCCAAGCGTAAAGACCTGGGGATATCTGCCAATGATCAGGCGGCAAAATATTGGGACTATGAATTAAACCGGGGCGAAGTAAGCAGCGTTATCGCGGGCGGTATGGTTGACCGTCGTAGCAAGCCCATGGGCTCACCCCGCACCTGGGTGCGGGCACCCAACAAGTCTGCCGCGGGCATATTGTTCGGATTGCGAAAGGGCCGTACCTTCGTCAATGGCGGAGAAGATGGGGTCCAGATAAACTTTCGCGCCGATGCCCTGAGCGATGGAACGATCGATGTGGGTGTGGGTGGTGCGGTTCCGTTGAAAGTCGACGTAGCTTTTAACGTTATCGTCTATGGTGCAGCAGGCGCCAAGGTAGAACTGCTTCGGGATGGCCATCAGGTTATCATCAAGACCGTTGATTCAAACCAGTTTGGCTTCGTATTCAATCAGGTGACGGACTACTCGTCCGCGTATCGGGTTCGGGTAATACGTCAGCCAGAGAAGCCGGAAAAAGGCTACGGACCGGTGGAAGTATTGGCTCTTTCCAGCCCGATTTATGCCGCAGATATCAGCTTGGATCTTCTCAGGACCGGCACAATGGACGAAGATAATTCGTGGATCCACTTGAAATCCAAGTTCACGAAAGAAGATCCCCGACTTCTGCAGTAGCACCGTAGGCGCGTAATCAGGAATCATCCCGCTGTCGGAGTTCCTCGATGACGGTGTCAAGGATTTGCTTCAGACTGGTCGTGGGTTGATAGCCGATGGCTTGGCCTATCTTTTCCAGGCAGGGGGCACGATGCTGCATATCTTCGTAGCCCGGGCCGTAGGCTTTTTCGTAGGGCACGTAGGTAATTTCGGATTGGCTTCCGCATTGCTCGATGATCAGACGGGCTAAATCTTCGATGGTGACCTGTTGATTGCTACCGATATTGAAGACTTCCCCATTCACGTCATTACGATCCATGAGGGTTACGAGGGCCGGCACGACATCACCCACGTAGGTGAAACAGCGGGATTGCTTGCCGTCACCAAATACGGTCAGCGGTCGGTTGTCGAGGGCCTGACGCACAAGATTGGGGATAACCATGCCGTAGCGGCCCGTCTGTCGCGGTCCCACCGTGTTAAACAGGCGCACCACGACCACGGGATGGCGCTTCTCGTGCCAGTAGGCCAGGGCGAGGAACTCATCGAGGGCTTTTGATGCCGCGTAGCACCAGCGATGGCGATGGGTGGGGCCAATTACACGGTCATCATTTTCGTTGAATATTTCCCGGGAACCCTTGCCATAGACCTCACTGGTGGATGTGAACAAGAGCTTCCGTCGGTAGCGACAGGCCTCTTCCAGAACAATTTCGGTGCTGCGAATATTGTTTATGATCGTGTGGATGGGCTTTTCTACGACCAACTGCACACCTACCGTAGCGGCCAGGTGATATACGACATCCACGTCGCGAACCAGGTCGCGAACTATCTCTTGATTCATGGCAGTGTCGATGATGCAGGTCAGGCCGTCGAGGTGTTCAATGTTTTCAAAGCGACCGGTACTCAAATCGTCCAGGACGAATACCTGATCTCCCCGTTTTACCAGTGCGTCGCATAAGTGCGAACCGATAAACCCGGCACCGCCTGTTACCAATACCCGCATGATGTCCCTCCTTGGATCTGGGTTAAGCAATAAAGAAGTATACGGCCTGAAACGTCCTTGCGCAAGATTGTTGACACTTCCAGGGGTGTTTTCCATGGGGGTGGAACTGGGATCGCTGCCACTACAATCTAGACCGCCTATCGTGGACCGGAACGTGAGAAGTGCGTTCGGACCGGCGCACGCCAAGAGGTATTATTGGAATAATTGATATTATTCTTGTGAATTGTCCAGCTTTCGTACATCAGAACTATTTCTATTGACAGATTCCGCATTCCGTGTTTATGCTTGAAGGTGCGGAATAGTTATGTAGTACGTGTCAGGGATTTTCTAGGGAATTTCCCATGACAACTACAGGGAGTACGAGCAACAGGAAGGGAGGAGGTCGTGTCTGATTTAGAAGCCTCTACACTGAAATCTGGAAAAGTTAAGTGGTTCAGCGATCAAAAGGGATATGGTTTCATCGCCCGTGAGGAAGCGAGCGACGTTTTTGTTCACCATACCGCGATCGACATGGACGGATTTCGGACGTTGCGACAAGGTGAGGACGTGGAGTATCAGTTAAAGGACGGCACCAAAGGTCCGCAGGCTATTATGGTTAAGAAAGCGGGTAGCAAAACGTAACCTTTGTGCGTAGCGTTAACGTGGTATACGGCTGATGATTGAGGGGTTGGGGTCTCAATAGTCAGCCGTATCCCTTTCTGCCTCACGAGGCCCGAGTTGCATTCACCTGTCCTGATTCACAAAGAAAAAACTCCAAGCGATTAACTTGGAGTTTCCTCGAATTACTGACGTTGTTGGAAGGTTATTACCGTCCGCAGTAGGTGTCTATGGACTCCCGCAGGGTCTTGAAAATCTGTTGCCGCTTTTCGGGGTCGGTCTCGAGCAAGGTAAATCGGAACCCGGCATGGCTGCATTGGAACCCGGTAAGTGGCACCACGACGATGCCCGTGGCACCCATGAGGTAGTAAACGAACCGTTTGTCGGGCGTTACCCCTTTTACCAATTCCTTAATCCGCGCTTCGACTTTCGGCGAGTCGATTTCCAGGTATTGCTGGTCATTCAACAGGCCGTCGAGGAACATGATGGTGAAGTAAAAAGCGCCACCAGGTTTGTTTGCGATGACATACTCACATCCCTCGAACGCCGCCGCCGCTTCATTCGCCCGGTCATTGAACATGGCTGCCCGGGTCAGGAGATGGTCTGGATAACGACTGTCGCCAAAAACACGGGGGATCGACATCTGGGGAAGGGTTGTTGAGCACACCTCAAGACGCTTCGCGGCGAGGAGACTATCCACATAAGTCGCGAAATTGGAGTCCCGACGGCGATTCAACACCTCAAGCCACCCGCAACGAGAGCCCGGCCAGGGGTATTCCTTGCTGATGCCGCGCATGGCGATAGCCGGAACATCCTGAATCCACTGGCTCGTGTGAAGTCGTGGATAGCCATCGTATACGATATGGGCGTAAATTTCGTCTGTGATGATAAAGAGGTCAAATTCCTGCGCGATCTTAACGATTTCGTCCAGGATTTCCCGTGGATATACCGCACCCGTCGGGTTGTCCGGCGTCAGGATAAGGATGCCGGCGATAGAATCATTGTATTTCACCTTCATCCGGATATCATTGACATCGGGCATCCACCCATTTAGGGGATCCAACTCGTAGGTCAGATGACTGTATCCCGAGTGGGCTGCCTCGGCAGACGAGTGGGTGCTATAGGCCGGGGAGGGGCCGAGGATGCGGGCTTCACGCTTCAGGAAGCCATAAACCCGTGCGACCGCGTCACCAATACCATTGAAGAACAAAAGGTCGTCACGGGTAATCTGGACGCCCTCATCGCGTTCATTTACCTTGGCGGCGAGAAAATCACGGGTTTCCAGGACGCCCGCCGAGTCGCAATAACCATAGCTCGCAGGTTCTTCCAGTAATTCCTGGAGGATTTCCTTAATCCAGGGGGCAAGGGCTTCTCCCTTTTCAATCGGGTCGCCGATATTCTCCCAGATGATCTCGCGACCCAGGGCTTTTATTTCACGGGCTACCGCTACGATCTCACGGATCTCATAGCTCAGGTTGCCGGCACCTTCATGAACAATACTACGCCTCATAGCGACCTCTCTCGAAGGGGAGTTGGAAAATTCTTATGTTAAGCCCGGGCACATGCATACTCGGAGCCAATTAAAACGACGGAACTATAGACCGATGGGGGAATAGCATGGAAAATGGCCGTGATCGGAAGGCCGATCATAGGTTTTTCCATGAACAAAATGCAAAATTCCTGCAAGGAAAAATGCTGTTCAATCACAGCCGACCCAAAGGCTGCTCAGGAGCGCCTGTCCTGAAACAGGCCCGATTGACCTGCCGTGGACGCTTTGCTGCGAAGGTGGGAAAGGATCTCAAATAGTTCCCGTGAGCTGGAGTTGCTATCCGATTCACAGGTGGTCACACACATCAGGTATTCCAGCATCTTGTTGGCTATCCAGGATTTAATTTGCGTAGGTTTGCCCACCGACTCAAGAAATCCATGCAGGTGCTTTTGCCAGATTTTCTCTACCCGATCACTGTAGGCGCCGGAGCTGTCGGGCGATATGATGAACACAAAGTGCCCGCCGCCCATGTGCCCCACCGAAAAGAAGCGGGGACTCACATCCCGAGCGCTCAGGTGGAGGCAGCGACCAAAATGGCGAAGTGCTTTTGTGTATTCCTCCCGGCCGGCCTGCTGGGAAAAGTCATTTACGCCAATCAATTCGATATACCCTACAACAAACTTAACTTTGTTGTTGATGGATTTTTGAATTTCCAACTTAATGCTTTTGGCTGTTGGAAGTCCCGTCAGGTCGTCTTTCAACGGGAGGCCAGCGCTTGCCGTGAGCAAATTCTCGATTCGTGTCAACAGGGCACCCGTGTTAAAGGGTTTGGTCACGTAATCATCTGCACCCTGGGCCAGACCGTGGTGGATTTCCTCGTCCGAATTCATGGAAGAAAGGAACAGGATGGGCAGCGTATAGAGGTCCGTGTTGGCCCGGATTCGCCGACAGACCTCAAATCCAGACACGTCGGGCAGCATGACGTCAAGAATAAGTAAATCGAACGGGTTTTTGTTCACATTTTCCAGGGCGGTTTCGCCGCGGGTTTCATAGCGACACGAATGCCCTTTGTGGGTCAATTGTTCACACAGAAACTTTGAAATCCGCGGATCATCATCAACTACGAGTATGTTGGCCATGCCCTTCTCTCTATTCATTGGACGCACAAATACCGATTGCTCCGCCATGCGTACTCTTTACTACCCACTCCCGATACGCCCAGTTCCTCACTTTTCGACGACAGCACCATGAGTCTGCCCCACGTTGCCAAGGTACTTTTTGCATAGTATACCCTAATCGGGTGGAAATTGCCTTTGTCTTACGCAAATTCAAAGGGGTACTTGATTTAGCACCGTAGGGTCGGGCAACATCAAGGAACCCGTCAACGGGTATACATTTTCAATCTTAATTTTATTCAGGAGAAATTGTACACCATGAAAATGGTCAAAGTGCGAGAAACATTCGCCGCCCTGTTCGCTCTCGTCTTAGTGGTTCTCTTGGTGGCCGTTATTGCCAAAGTGTTTGGTTTTGAAATCCCCGGACTCATTCATATAACCAACGCGCTGGGTATTGGCAACTGAATCGAATGGGCGTATACACAGCCTGCGGGTTTGTCGCATCAAGATTCATCTGACGGGGCACGGGGGGGCGGACTATTCTGTACCGCAGGCTCCTTAGTTTTGGCCGGTTCACCCTGTCCATGGGCTTGCAGACGCTTCAAACCGTTGAGAGCAGCTATCTTGTAGGCCTCCGCCAGGGTTGGGTAGTTGAACACGGTGTCCACGAAGTAGCTGATTGAGCCACTGAAGGCCATAACCGCCTGGCCGATGTGGAGTAACTCAGATGCCCCATCGCCCATAATATGCACGCCAAGCAGTCGGCCCGTTTTCTGGTGAAAAATGAGCTTGAGCATGCCCGACTCATCACCCATGATCTGTCCCTTGGCCACTTCGCGATACCGGGCTATACCGATCTCAAAAGGCACCGCCTCTTCACTCAATTCGTGTTCCGTCTTACCCACCATGGAAATCTCAGGTATGGTGTAAATACCGTAAGGCAACAACTCATTGTCTGAAAAGAAAGGCACCCCAAAGGCGTGACAGGCCGCCAGGCGGCCTTGTTCCATGGAGGTCGAGGCGAGCGCGGGGAAGCCTACGATGTCGCCGGCAGCGTAAATATGGGGTACAGAGGTTTGGAGATTGTCGTTGACGTCGATGAGCCCCCGGCTGTTTGTTTCCAGCCCGGCCGCTTCGAGATTGAGTCCTTGTGTTGCTCCGGAACGGCCTGACGCAAACATGAGCATGTCCGTCTTGATTACCCGGCCGTTTTCCAGAGTTGTCACCACGTGCCCGTGGGCATCGGTCTCCACGGAGGTAAAGTCTTTACCCATATAGAGCGTCACACGCTCATCGCGCATGTGGTAGGTCAATGCATCGCAGATTTCACGGTCAATGAAGCGGAAGAGCTCGGTGCGACGATCCAGCAACCGTACATCGACGCCGAGGGCAGAAAACATGCAGGCATACTCGGTGCCAATGACACCGGCGCCAATAATCAGCATGCTCCGCGGCATGGTCTCAAGGGAAAAGTCGTCGCCAAACATGGTGTCGGTGTCGATAATGGTCCGACCGTTGAAGGGGACACGATCAGCAAGGTAGGGTATGGTGCCGACGCTGATAAGAATCTTTCGGGCTTCCACCAATCGACGGCCATTCATCGTGTCGATGCCTACGATGTTGGGGCCTTCGAAAGATGCCGTACCATAGGCGATGTCCACGCCTGTGCGGAGCAGTCGGCTCCGGGCCACCTCGTTCTCGTGGGCGACGACGCGACTCACCCGTTGCTTCAGGTCAGCGAAGGACAGATCATGTTTGATCTGAAAGCTGCGTCCATACACAGCGCGGTGACGAAGGCCGGTAAAGTGGATAATGGCCTCCCGCAAGGTCTTGCTCGGTATCGTGCCCGTATTGGTGCAGACGCCGCCGAGGACCTGCTGTTTTTCTGCGATCAGAACGTTTTTGCCCAGTTTCGCTGCCTGAATGGCCGCGCGCTGGCCCGCCGGTCCTGAGCCGATAACCATCAGATCCACTTTTTCCATTCACCAAACTCCTTCGTTGATTCACAGGTAGATTGCCTAGCAGCCCGTTGTAAAACTCGGACGTGGGCTACGAATGGACTTCCTGGCCGAACACGGCATTGCGAAACCTGGAAAATGCATACATTTCCTGTGGTTCCACGCCTTGATTTCGACCAAGGATCTTCCCTCTCGTCTACACTTGCCTTCACACGCCTTTTGCAACGACCTACTAGCAGTATGCGTAACCTCAGGGGCATGGTGCAAGCGGTTGTATCGGAACCGATGAATTTTAAATTGCATTAATGTAATAGTGACCTAGGTATCGAATCAGTTGATGCCCATCATATCGTTGTGATAGGCTGATTGCTGGGAGTCGTGACCCAGG
>CAXBPH010000174.1:0-14898 GCA_963977445.1 uncultured bacterium
GTGGACTTAACAGCCCCTTTCAGGGGCTTTCCTCATACCCCTGGCTCTGCCGGTGCTTTCTGATTGCAAGCTAATCCACCGGCTCTGACGTGCCTGCGTATGCCACAGCGAATTTGGGCATCTATCAACGCGTGGGATTCCGAAGGTGCCCCGGCGGCGCACAGGAAATTCGCAGCCCGTTGCAAAAGGCGCGCGAAGGCGAGAACGAGAATTCTTGGCCGAAATCAAGGCGCGAGTCCACAGGAAATACCGGTATTTTCAAGGACTCGCAACGCTGAGTTCGGTCAAGAAGGCCGTTCGTAGCCCGCGTTCGAGTTTTGCAACGGGCTGTTCGCCCAGACAAATAGGTAGCGGTCTCCAGCTGTTCACGTGGGCGTTTGCCCTGGAGTTGGTACCCGGAGATACGAACGCGGACCCCGCTGTCCTGTTGTTGACCACCGGTCTATCAGTTCTCTGGCCCGTCATTTATCCTTGAATACCCCGATTCAATAAAGTGCGAAATACACTTAATCATAGTGCCTCTTGGAGGAAGTCCAGGGCATAAATCTGCTGCAACCAGACATTGTTATACGTATTTCCGTAATCGGGATCTGAAGACCATTGACAAATCGCGAAAAATTTAAAATAATAGGAGAGTAGAATTCATTCTAAACAAGTCAACACAAGCGCGTTCGTATCAGGTAGAAAGGAGATTCAGGAGTTGTTTGCGCCATCGATTGCGTAGACTACAACCCTATGAGAACGCGTTGAGTCCAATCGGTCATACGTTTCATTCATAACTGTTTTTTTGGTCAATGACATCATACACGAGGGAATACAATCATGAAGAGAAAAGGATTTACACTGATAGAGTTGCTGGTGGTTATCGCAATCATCGGTATTTTAGCCGCAATCTTGCTACCTGCACTGGCCCGGGCTCGTGAAGCCGCACGCCGCGCACAGTGCCAGAATAACCTGAAGCAAATGGGTATTGTCTTTAAAATGTACGCGAACGAGTCGAAAGGCGAAAAATTTCCGATTAGTGAATTCGGCGGGCCGGTGGGATACAACTGCGAAGCCGGTAACAACGCTACGGTCCTGGCGACCATTACGGGCGGTCCGGGCAATGGTTCCGCCTTCGCGCCCAATATCAATGCCATCTACCCCGAGTATCTGACCGATATCCAGGTGCTGAGTTGTCCTTCCGAGGATGACCCGCCTGCGTTCCAAAACCCATCCACAGGGGAGAACATGGGGCACATCTGGTGTGATCAGAATAGCTTAGGTACCGCGCAAGCGGATGAGAGCTACGCGTATACCGGTTTCATGTTTAACCGGTATCTGGACAATGCGTCGCTTCAGGTTCCTGCATCCGCGGTTGCCGGTGCGACCGGATGGACGGACCTCAACGACCTCATCGCCGCTGGGTTTATCAACGGTACAGAGATGTTCTCTTTGGATCTCTTCGGTGCTTTTGCTGGCGTCTTAAGCCTTCAGGCGCCCATCACAACTGCCCTTGTTGCATCCGGGTTGAATCCTGCCACACAAACGGAAGAAGCCTATCAGGTCATGTTTAATGCCGCTGATGGCTTGGATAGTGTTAAGAATGCGGTCACGAACGAGACCGTTTATCGTTTTCGGGAAGGTATTGAACGCTTCCTGATTACCGATATTAATAACGCGGCTGCTAGCGCCGAGGCCCAAAGTACAATTTTTGTTTTGTATGACATTGCTGGTGCCAAGCCCGATCTTTTTAACCACGTTCCCGGTGGTTCCAACGTTCTGTACCTGGACGGACATGTGCAGTTCATCAAGTACAAAGAAGGCATCCCCGTCGACTTGTCGATGGCTCTGCTGGTTGGTGCGGCAGGCTGAACCAACACGGTTAACGGACAAATAACAACTTACAGTGCGGCTCCCGGCATTCACTTTGTGCCGGGAGCCGCTTTTCTATTTTCTTACACCCCACACGGTACTCGCTCGTTGGCATTTCCGAAAACCACACGAAGTCCTGCAAGAGGCCATTATCTTGCGCGACACCACCTTCGCCAACGACATGACCGTCACGCACTCAACGTTGAAATTGTGGGTGAGGCCCGTGGCCAGTTCGCCATCGAAACTGAAACTGGAGGTCGCGTGATAGTTGGTGTCCACGTGTCTATGGAGGGCACTTGACTCCCCGGAGAATGCCGGTGATACTGACGCTACGGGCAGGTCGCGCTTGTGTGCAGCCGCCCGTTGTGTTGTTGGACCGGCGATTAGAGTCCAATCCCACATTCCTATGTATGCCCAAAGCGGAACGTTCTCGTATATTCTAAGGGAGAGGCAACGAGGTGCTGGATAAAACCGTACAACTTGCAACGAAGTACAAGAGCTATCTTGTCGCCGCGGTTCTCGGTATTTCGATAGTTTTCGTCACTCCGTTGATACTCATCAATCAGTATTATTCGGAGAAAAACCTGTTCATGATGAACATACCCTTTGCCATCAGTGAATCTGATGGGTGTTCATCAATGAAGATCGATTATGTGTTGCCGAAAGGCGTCTACAAATGTTTTCTACTTGTTGGGACCAATAATCCCGGCCCGATAGATTTGGAAGCGAACGAACTTTTGGTCCGCTGCAGTTTTTATGCGTCGGGATACAAAGTGGACGAAGAGGAAACGACAATACCGTTTAGTTCATCCTTGGTGGAACGATATCAGCAGGAACATGAGGACAATCGTCGGATGTTTCTTGATACGGGTGAGCGGGTGCTTCCCCATCCGTGGGCCTATATGGAAAATGAAGTTGATGGCAATATGAAGTTCGCAATCGGATGGCTTTATCTTGATTCAGACGGTAGCCTCGGACAGATAGGGGTAAACTTGTGTGGCCTTGGCGGTATCGAGGCGAATAGCTTAAGCTATTCTTTCCGTATTGAGAAATTTATTGACGCGGTATAGAACCTGCCTTGCTGGGGAATGGCCGTGTCCTTTGCAACTGATTTTCCGGGAGCAACCTATTGGATTATCGAAATCTTGAAGCGGCCATGAATGTGGCCGGTGTCGGTATCGCCCAACTTGGACCTGATGGGGTGCTTCAGGAAGTGAATGGCTCCCTGTGTGTGTTGCTTGGTTATGAAGCCAGCGACCTGTTGGGCCGAAACATTCAGGATTTCATCCATCCCGAGGGCCTCGGAGAAAACGGGGCTGCGAAGGAGCCGTTACCGGAAGACCTGTCTGCCGGGGAGGGGGCCCTGAAATGTTACGTGCGCCAGGATGGACAGCTGGTCTGGGCGCGGGTGAGTGAAGGGCCATCGCAAACGGAGGAGGGGCAACCGGCGTCGAGCGTGGTCGTGTTTCAGGACATGAGCGAGACCAAGGCGGTGGAGGACAGGTGCGAGGCCCTGCGTGTGGCGTTGGAGCGCAGCAATCGGGACTTGAAGAACTTTGCCTATGTAGCATCGCACGATTTGCAGGAACCACTCCGGATGGTCGTGAGTTACATGAAATTACTGGAGCAGCACCACCGAGGGAGTCTCGGTGCAGAGGCGGAACGGTGGATCGCCTACGCGGCGGATGGCGCGCTACGGATGAAGAGCCAGATCAACGACTTGCTGGCGTATTCGCGGATCGAGACGGACGGCGAGTCGCCCGATGCGGTGCCTTCGGAGGCTGCGCTCGCCGATGCCCTGGATGAACTAGACGATTTGGTGCTTCTGACGTCGGCAGAAATCACCCATGACGCTCTGCCCGTCGTTTTAGCGGACCCTGCCCAGTTGGCGCAGGTGTTTCAGATTCTCATCGGCAATGCGATCAAGTTTCGTGGTTCCACGCGTCCCAGAATACACATCGATGCGGAGCGGAAGGGGGCTATCTGGCAATTTTCTGTGAGCGATAACGGCATCGGAGTAGACGAGCGCCATTTCGAGCGCGTATTTAAGGTTTTCCAGCGCCTCCATACGGCAGAAGAGTACGCTGGGAACGGCATTGGCCTGGCGATATTTCGAAAGATTATCGAGCGGCACGGCGGGCGCGCTTGGTTGGAATCCAATCCTGATGGGGGCTCTTTATTCCACTTCACCCTGTCGGAGCCGGTTACGGCATCCTCCAGTCGGTCGCTCCGTTGAGGGAATTAGATGGTCGTGGTGAGCGTTGATAAGGGAGACGCTACTATTGCGAAGTCGATAGCTCATTTTACCTATTGTAAATATTATTATAAGGGGTTGTCGTGTCCTCGAGTCCTTCTACAAGGGTGCCAACATAGGTTTGATCGCAAGTTTCCCAGAGCTCTGCCCATTAAACCCATCATTTCAATCCAGAAATTCCAGTTTATGGTCATGGACATACCCCAAACTATTTGATAGACTCTTTACGGTGGAGTGGCTATCGAAAATGGCGTCAAGTCAATTCAAAATATTACTGGTCGAAGATAATTTCGGCTACACGGAACTAATCCGGCGTATGCTCAAACGGGTTTGCGGTGAGGAATCGCTTGTTGTTGTGACCCGGCTTTCTGATGCGCGTGCTCAACTCAAAGTGAGTGACTTCGACCTGATTATCCTCGATCTCTCCCTGCCAGACAGTGCGGGCTTAGATACATTGGCCGGTATTCGAGACGAAGCTCCGTCTGTTCCGGTGGTGGTTACGACCGGAGGGGAAGACGATCTGATGGCCCTGAAGGCGGTCCAAATGGGTGCGCAGGACTACCTCTCGAAGGGAAATTTGACGAGCCACACGTTGATTCGCTCGGTCCGGTATGCGCTGGAGCGACAGCGACGTTTGCTGGAACTGGACAAGTCCCGGCAAAAGGAACTCAATGACCGTGAGCTGGAAGCCATTGAGCGAATCCAGCGTGGCTCGGAGACTGGTGTCACCTCTCAGCCTCACGGACGGGCTTCACTGCGCGATGTGGCCCCCGATGAATTTGAACGTCTTGTTACACTTTACGGAACAATACTCGAGCATGCACTTGAAGTGAGGGGGTATCGGGCAGAGGCGAATTCCACCGGGGAACTTCGAATGATGTCTGACCGACTAGCCTTTCTGAAATCAGGTCCCCGTGATGTCATTGAGATTCATACAGCAAGCTTAAAAGAAAAGCTCGAATCTGTGGCACCACAAAAGGCCGGTGTATACGTCGACGAAGGGCGCTTTTTACTCCTTATGCTGATGGGGGAACTAGTGTCCACGTATCGGACTCAATCGTTGGGAACCAGGGGGATTTCCGATGCAACGGCTGAGCCTTCCCAAGGAGATTGATGCTGTGTCAGAGAATGAGAAGCTCCAACTAAGGCTGTATGTGACCGGGCAGACACCCCGATCAGTACGTGCGATTACCAATATCAACCGTCTATATGAGAGCAAACTACAGAAAAGTTTCGAGTTGGTCGTGATTGATGTGCTGGAAAACCCCCAACTGGCCGAAGACGAGAAAGTCGTCGCGACACCCACATTGATTAAAGAGCTGCCCCTACCCTTACGCCGTATTATTGGTGATTTTTCCGACGCAAAAAAAGTACTGCTTGGACTCGACCTTCTGCATTTAAATAATGAAAATGAAATAGAGCGACTATCATGAAAACGGATACAACCGAGCGCCCCAAGACGGTTTATGCTGCCCAATGTCTGTTGTTGGTCTTCAAGGAAAGCCGCGACCAGTTAATCCGCAAGACTTTTGCCTGGGGGATGGTCCTCGCCATGACATTCCGAAATATCACGGGAATTTTAGTCGGAAACCTGATTCACGGGGAACCTATCGAGCTTGAACGGGGCCGCAGACTTCTTCAAGGCGAAACGATTAATGGATAGTCGTTCGAGAGCTCATCGTTGCGTGGCTATGCAATTATCATGAAAGGTCCCGATGGGCAGTGATCATCATATAAAGGTTTTACTCGTAGAAGATAATTCCGGCGATGCTGATCTGATAAAAATCATGCTCGCCGGGGAAAAGTCCTATCGATTTGCCGTAGCGCATGCAGATCGCCTCAGCACGGGACTGGCGCACCTCAAAAACATTGCTACCGATGTGCTCCTTCTGGATCTTTCCCTGCCCGATAGCGAAGGCAGTGATAGTTTTAGTATGGTGCACGACTGCTTTCCAGATATGCCCACCATCATTCTCACGGGCAATCATGATGAAACTCTGGCCCCTCAACTGGTTCGAGGTGGTGCGCAAGATTTCCTTGTAAAGAGTGACCTGAACACCGGGGAATTGGTGCGGGCTATTCGCTACGCCATCCAACGACAACAGCTAACGCACGAACTGGAAGAGCGAAATAAGGAAATAGAGGCCAGTCGCTCTAGGCTTCATCAGATCATTACCGACAATGCCGATGCTATCGTTTTGCTCGACCCCAACGGGGCTATACAATTCTCCAATCCTGCGGCCACACGGCTCCTGGGTCGGCGGTCAGACGATCTGCGGGGTGTTCCCTTCGGCTACCCGATTGTAGTCGATGGCGTGACAGAGCTCGATATCATTCGCCGAGACGGTCGACAGTGTATTGCGGAAATGCAGGTGGTGTGGACCAATTGGGAGGGGCACGAAGCCTATCTGGCAACGCTTCGTGATGTAACTGCACGAAAGAACCTGGAGGCCCAACTGCGCCAGACGCAGAAACTGGAGAGTCTCGGGGTCATGGCATCCGGTATCGCCCACGACTTCAACAATATCCTCACCGGGATCCTTGGCTACGGCAATCTCGTTTTAGAAGACTTGGAACCCGGCACAACCCAACGGGCGAATATGAAGACCTTAATAGAATCTGCGGAGCGGGCTGCCGAACTTTCCAAACTCATGTTGGCCTATACCGGGCAGGGGCTTCGTGCCACACTTTCTCTGGATATAAACATGCTCATACATGACATGGGCGATATCTTCGCGTCGATAATTCCGAATACGCACGACGTGTTCTATAGCTTGGACGATGAGAGTCC
Organism: uncultured bacterium; assembly: GCA_963977445.1. Classification (GTDB taxonomy): domain Bacteria; phylum Hydrogenedentota; class Hydrogenedentia; order Hydrogenedentales; family JAEUWI01; genus JAEUWI01. Next base: position 6,900 of record CAXBPH010000174.1, read on the forward strand.
TTTCGTCGATGGGGACCCGTCACAGTTGCGACAGGTCATCGTAAACTTAATGCTCAACGCCTCGGAAGCGATCGGAGAATCAGACGGTCAAATTGAGATTAGTACGGGTGAAATAGAATGTACGGCGAGTGATCTCAAGCGTATCGTTTTCGGTGAGCAATTGGAGCCCGGGACCTACGTCTATTTTGAGGTACGCGATTCCGGATGTGGAATAGATGAAGTAAGCAGAACGAAGCTCTTCGATCCGTTTTTCACGACCAAGTTCACCGGTCGGGGCTTGGGCCTTGCGGCTACGTCTGGAATTGTCCGGGCCCACGGCGGCGGCATTTTAGTAAGTAGTGAGCCTGGCAAAGGGGCTACGTTCACGGTCGTATTGTCGCCCTCCGCCAATCCAGTCCCTGAATCACCCCGACGGATGACCAGGAAAGGCGATTGGCACGGCAGCGGCACGATACTCGTAGTCGACGATGAGCCACCGATTCGTGACACCCTGAAAAGAACGTTGGCGCGATTCGGATTTTCGGTTCTGCTCGCCGAAAACGGCGAACAAGGTGTCGATATTTTTCGCGCCCATAGTCATGAGATCGTTGCATCCATCATTGATATGACGATGCCAGGGCTGGACGGGCAGGAAACACTTTGCCAGATTCGCGAGATCTGTTCCGATGCGCGGGTAATTTTAAGTAGTGGATACAGCGAAGACAATTGTGCTGAATACGATGCCGAACTCAAGCCAGATGCCTTTTTGCAAAAACCCTACCGGGCTATGGATTTTATCACTATGTTGCGCGGTGTGTTGGAAGGGAATGCTTCCACCGAAACGAGGGATACGTCCGACAGGCGGGATGGTTGAGTGGACGGGACGTCAGGGACGTACGCCCCCCTCCACGGCCCTCCCAGCGCCCTGGACGGAGGTGCGCGAAAAGGTATGGGCAGGCGCTTCGGCGGCACGTCGCGTTGCGCTTATGGGGAATTGTGCTAAATCGCTCATTGAGGGTGCCCTTCAACTTCGTCACCTGGTGTGCCGGTCGACGTTGAGTCTGGGCAGGTTTGTGTTCCATGTACTCCATCCGGTGGAGATTTCTATCATATTTTTGGGCAAAATGAAAAAACTTGCAATATCTCGTACTTCGGGATATGATTTCCCTTGGATCTAAATCGATTAAACCTATCAAAGTTGGGACTTAAGGATGGAATCGAAGCAGTCTTTCAGTACCTCAGAGGTTGCAAAATATTGTCACGTAACCGCTGACACCATTCGGAAGTGGGCGGAAGCGGGTCGTATTCACGTTTTTAAGACGCCCGGTGGTCATCGACGAATTCGTCGGGACGACTTAGTCCGCTTTCTGCGGGAAAACAAGATACCCATTCACGAAGATTTGGATAATGCCGGTATTCGGGTACTTGTGGTGGACGACGAAAAGGCGGTGGTTTCGGTGATTCGTCGCTTTCTGGAACGATCGAGAACATCTTTCCAGATTGAAGTTGGGGCAGATGGGTTTGAGGCAGGGCACCACATGGCGACTTTCAGGCCCAATGTGGTGTTTTTGGATCTGCGCCTGCCGGGTATGGATGGTTTCGAAGTTTGCCGTCGGATTAAGTCGGACCCGGAAACCAGCAATTGCCAGATAATCGCTATGACGGGATACTACGAAGGCGATGTGGCCCAGCGTATCGTCGATATGGGGGCGGCCTTGCTGATGCAGAAGCCCTTCACTCCGGATGATCTGCGTCGTGCCCTTGCCAAAGTCGGTGTGGAAGTGAACTAGACGTCGAAGAGCGTGGTCTTGATTTCCCGCAACAGTTGCGGCAACTCGATTAATCTTCGATGGTCGCGGCACTCGCGCGAAGCAATTCCTCGAGCTGATTGGCCAATTGACCATACTTTTCCCGATAATCCAGGTTGCTCCGCCGTATCACTTCCTTCGCTTCTTCCGCGCCATAGACGTGGGTAATTTCGCAGGCTTTACGCATGGCATCGGGTGCCTGCTTATAGGTGAGGAAGTAGTGTCGGAGCCGCTCAACCAGCATGGAAGGGCACTGACTGATATCCTGCCAGTAGCCATAGGAGGGGTCGCCTTCGAGGATGGCGATAATCTTGTCATCCGCTTCATCCCCATCGAGCATGCGGAGACCACCAATGGGGTGAGCGCGCATATAGACATTGACGTGGGCGATATGCTTTTCCGTTAACACGCATACATCCAAGGGGTCGCCGTCACCGATGATATCTTCGCGACCGGTCTTCATGCGGCAGTATTCTGCGACCAATTCCCCACAGTAGGTCTGGGGTACGAATCCGTAGAGCTCCGGACACACGTTTGAAAAACGTTGGGGACGGTCAATCCGCAAGAGCCCCGTGGTCTTGTCCAATTCATACTTCACCGTGTCTGTCGGCAGGATTTCGATATAGGCGTTTATGGTATCGGGCGCCTCGGGGCCGATGGAGATACCATGCCATGGATGGGCGCGAAAGAGGCGTGTTGAACCGCCCATAAGTGCGCCATTGGTGGCAGGGGTGGGCTGCGTATCGCCTTTGTCTGTGTGCTCACTGGACATGTATAGTTCCTCCGCGTTAACTGCGCCATTGTAGCACCGTCATGGTATGTCGTGCCACCTCCACATCGCTAAAGATGCACGTTATAGTGCGAAATTTGCACTGATCGAAGACCCCATGCTATCTTTCGATCTGGTCGGGATTTGTCAATCGTGGCGCACCGAACGTCGTCGAAGCGCGGCGCGGTGCCCTACCAATAGGAAGCGATATGAAGGGAATTATCCTCGCTGGCGGTGCTGGTACCCGTCTTCACCCGCTAACCCGGGTTGTAAGTAAACAGTTGCTGCCGATCTACGACAAGCCGATGATCTACTATCCCCTGAGCATCCTCATGCTCTCCGGTATCCGGGAGGTCATGCTTATCTCTACCCCCGAGGATCTGCCGAACTTCAAGCGTCTGCTGGGCGACGGCAGCCGGTGGGGGATGAGCCTGTCCTATGCCGAACAACCCAGCCCTGACGGATTGGCGCAGGCGTTCATTATCGGTGCCGATTTTATTGGGGAGAGCCCCGTGTGTCTCGTCCTGGGAGACAATATTTTTTATGGTCATGGCCTGACGGGCCTTCTTCGTGAATCCGCGAAAATGACCGAGGGTGCCCAGATTTTCGGCTACTATGTAAGTGATCCCCAGCGCTATGGCGTGGTGGAGTTTGATTCCTCCGGCACGGCCATCAGTCTGGAAGAAAAGCCGACCCAGCCCAAGAGCCATTACGCCGTACCCGGCCTCTATTACTACGGGCCCGAGGTTGTGCCCATGGCGAGTGCACTGAAGCCGGGAGCCCGGGGTGAATTGGAAATTACCGATTTGAACCGCCTGTTTATGGAGCAAAAGCAGCTTCGGGTGGAAGTGTTGGGACGGGGTGTCGCCTGGCTCGACACGGGGACAAATCGCAGTCTCATGGAGGCCGGCCAATTCGTACAGGCCATTGAAGAGCGACAGGGGCTCAAGATTTCCTGTCTGGAAGAGATTGCCTGGAAACAAGGCTGGATAGGTCCGGAAGATGTCCAAAGAGAGGCCGATTCCATGGGAAAGAGCGCCTATGCTGAATACTTGCGTCAACTGTTGGCCTGACGGCCCCCTATAGCGCCACGGCTCTCATGAATATACTCGGTATCTCCGCATACTACCACGACAGCGCCGCGTGTCTGGTTCAAGATGGGCGCATTGTGTCGGCCGCCCAGGAAGAGCGCTTTACCCGGATCAAGCACGATTCAGCTTTTCCTGAGCATGCGGTGGCCTGGTGTCTGGCGGATGCCGGACTGACCACGGCCGACATCGATCTGGTGGCATTCTACGATAAGCCCTTCCTCAAATTTGAGCGTATATTGCAAACCCATCTGGCCTATGCGCCCCGGGGAATTCGCTCCTTTATCAAGGCTATTCCTGTCTGGCTCAAAGACAAAATATGGCTGAAGGACCACATCGCCGAGAATCTCGACTACGACGGCACGATCCTTTTTCCCGAGCACCATGAATCCCACGCGGCCTCCGCATTTTATCCGTCGCCCTTTGACCGGGCCGCCTTCCTGACCATTGACGGCGTGGGAGAGTGGGCGACGACGAGCTACGGCGTTGGCGATACGAATCGTCTCCAGATGCACGGCGAAATCCATTTTCCCCATTCGCTGGGACTTCTCTACTCGGCCTTCACCTACTACACCGGCTTCAAGGTAAACTCGGGCGAGTACAAGGTCATGGGCCTGGCCCCCTACGGAGAGCCCACCTATGTAAAAACCATACTCGACGAACTCATCGATCTGAAAGAGGACGGCTCTTTTCAGATGAACATGAAATATTTTAATTATTGTGCCGGTCTGACCATGACTAACCGTCACTTTGACACCCTCTTTGGTGGCCCACCGCGAAAGGCGGAGTCCCAATTGACCCAACGGGAAATGGATTTAGCCCGTTCCGTGCAAGAGGTGACCGAGGAGGCCATGTTGCGGATGGGCCGTCATGTGCACCGCGAGACGGGAAGCAACAATCTCTGTCTCGCCGGGGGCGTGGCCCTTAATTGTGTGGCCAACGGACGCCTCCTCCGCGAAGGTCCCTTTGACAAACTCTGGATCCAGCCCGCCGCTGGGGATGCGGGCGGGGCCTTGGGTGCCGCCCTCTATGCCTGGCATCAATACCGCGACGAACCGCGCGTGGCCAACGGTGTGACGGACTCCCAGCGAGGCTCTTATCTCGGGCCCCACTATTCTGGAGAGACCATACGGGCCTTCCTCGACGCAGCGGGGTATCCCTATACCCAGCTGGGCGAAGCGGAACTTGCCGATACCGTCGCCGGCCATCTGGCGCAGGAAAACGTCATTGGCTGGTTTCAGGGGGCCATGGAATTTGGCCCGAGGGCCCTGGGCGGCCGTTCCATACTTGGCGACCCGCGCTCGCCTAAAATGCAGGAAACCATGAACCTGAAAATTAAGTTTCGGGAAAGTTTTCGGCCCTTTGCCCCCTCGGTTCTTGCGGAGGATGTGTCGGACTACTTCGAGCAGGATGTGGAAAGTCCCTACATGCTGCTGGTGGCCCCCGTGAAAGAATCCCTTCGCCGGGACATGACCGAAGAAGAGCGGGCGCTCTTTGGGATTGAAAAACTCAACATCAGTCGCTCCACCATTCCCGCCATTACCCATGTGGACTATTCGGCGCGTATTCAAACAGTCCATCAGGAAACGAATCCCCAATATTACCGGCTGCTTCAGGCCTTCAAGGCGCAAACGGGGTGCTCGGTTTTGATAAACACGTCCTTCAATGTTCGGGGGGAGCCCATCGTCTGTACCCCGGAAGATGCCTACCGCTGTTTCATGCGGACCGATATGGATTACCTCGTCCTGGAGGATTGTGTGTTAGCCAAATCGGCGCAGCCCGCCCTCGAAGGAGACACGGACTGGAAGCAGGAATTCGAACTGGATTGAGCCCATGATTCTGGAAGAACTGAAAACTATCAAGAGCGGTCGCCATGAGCGACACCAGTTTGGCGTGGTTATGGCCATTGCTGCCTTTATCATCGGCGGCATATTGTGGTGGCGAAAGGACCTCTATTCCGGCATCTTCATCGCCGGGATTGTCTGTGTTGCCCCCGTTGTCTTTGACAAAATCTGCAAGACCGATGTTTCCATTGTGCTCTTGCCCTTTCAGAAAGTGTGGATGTCCATCGCCGTGGTCATGGGTACCATCGTATCCACCCTGTTCCTGTCCCTGTTTTTCTATGTGGTCTTTACGTCCATTCGTTTTGCGAACAGATTTCTTGGAAAACCACTGCTCGAAAACGGTTGGGCACCGGAAAGCAAGGACAGCTACTGGATACGACGGGAAGGGGAGACCTATGATCCCCAACGGAGCGAAAAGCAGTATTGACGCACAGGCATAACGTACATGCCCTCGCGTAACCGCCCTTGCCCAGCTTCTCCAAATCTTCCACTGGCTCCCATGCCCCATGGTGGTTTATACTGCAAAGCGAAACGTGTGACTCTAAACGCAGGATAAACACCAATGGCAAAATCGTCCATACTCCGCGAACTCTGGGATTTCGCCCGGGTGCGCAAAAAGTGGTGGCTCGGCCCCATCATCCTTTTTCTAGTCCTCTTTGGCGCGCTCATTGTGATCGCCAAGGGCTCCGCAGTAGCACCCTTTATTTATACCTTGTTCTAATCGGCAGGCTTGGGGCGAGATAAGGTGGGGATATGACGCTCGAACAATTCTTACGTCGTAAAGACTTCGTCGTTGTCCCAAGTTTGCACCGATTCTTTGTGTATCTGGTTGCCTTTCGGGTGATGCCCCTCGGGTGGCTTGTGGTGGGGGGCTGGCTGGCCACCACCTTCATGAGCGTCAGTGGCGTAGATCGACCGGTTTTTATTGCTGTTTGTGCGTGGACGGCCCCGGGTGTTATTGCCTTCCTCCTCGGCTGGGCGATTCGACCCCGCGTGACGGTGAAGGCCGATTTTCCAACCCGTGGTGCCGTGGACCAGCGGCTGAGCGTTCGGTGCGGTCTACAGAATACGTCGGTCCGTCCCCAGTTTTCTGTGGCGGCTGGTATGTTTCTCCTTCCGCTGGAGTTGGAGCGCGAGCGCAACGGTGCGGTTGTCGACGCAATCCCACCGGGCGAGACGGCCTTCAGCACGATCGACATTATCCCCCGACGGCGTGGCTACTATCGGATGCCCGGCCCCGTTGCCTATTCCACCTTTCCACTGAATTTTTACCGGACGCCTGCCGGAAAGGCCGATACGTGGCCCCTGCTGGTCCTGCCCACTTTTCACCCGATTCATCAGATCGATGTCCCCATTGGTACCCGCTATCAGCCCGGTGGCGTCGCCCTGACCTCGCACATCGGCGAGTCACCGGAATATATTGGCAACCGCGAATATGTGCCCGGCGATCCGATACGCCATATCGACTTTCGGGCCTGGGCACGCCTTTCCAAGCCGGCAGTCCGGGAATATCAGGAAGAGTACTATTGCCGCATTGCGCTGGTGCTCGATACCTTTACGGGAAAAGTGAATCCCCCTGCACCCGCCGGTTTTCCAGATTTCGAAGCGGCGGTTAGTCTGACGGCCGCCGTCGCCGACGCCTTGTCACGGGGGGAGTACCTGATAGACCTCTTTGCGGCGGGGCCCGAGCTCCACGTCTTTCGCGCCGGACGTCACACGGCCCATTTCGACAATGTATTGGAAATACTCGCCGGTGTCGGCCACACCGTGGATAATCCCTTTGAGCGTCTTGCCCCGGCACTCATGGAAGCGTTGAACAATATTTCCACCGTGGTCTGCCTCTTTCTGGATTGGGATAAGACCCGGGAGCATGTCGTTCGGGCGGCGGCAGAGGCGGGGTGCAGCCTGAAGGTGATTGTCGTGCGGGACGGGAATACGACAGTGCCCCTCGATAGTGCCTATGCCTGGACACCCCACGTGCAGCAAGTTTCCATTGCTGCGGTACGCGATGGTGGCGTGGATACCCTGTGATGACGGTTCGAATCATAGGGTTGATCATGTTGGTCGTCGAAGTGGGGCTGCTTCAGTTGACCATGGGCTACCCCATCGTGGCAGGCCTTGCGGTGCTTTTCGCCCTGCCTGGTTTTGTGCCACGGCTTCAGTTAGATTGGGGCTATCGGAAGAAATACCTGAGCGCCATCGCTATTGGGGCGTTGTATCTCGGATGGTGGTGGGTCGATCTGCAATACCGGGAGCCATCCCTATCCGCCCAGTTTGGCAACAACCTTTCCGTGGCCTTTGCCTTAGCGCTCATGATGATGCAGGCCCTTCAGTTTTATTGGCGGGATTCTCGGGGATTGCCGGGAATCTATCCTTTTCTCGGGATTCTGGCCCTGGGCTTCGCGGCAGACCTTTACTTCAACAGCAAAATCGGCTATGCCCGGGTCGTTGTTGTAATAATGGCCTTTGGACTGCTAGTCGGGCTTTTCTATGCAGCGCACCACCGAGCAG
>CAXBPH010000175.1:0-14504 GCA_963977445.1 uncultured bacterium
GTGCCAATGAGAAATGGACCCACGAAGATGCGCTTTAATCGTCGGGGCCGTCCCCCTGAGGGACATGCCTCCGCCCGTGGTCAATCAACCTTATTCAATAGGTATGGGATGGCGCGCCCAGTGTTGTCCCGACGGCATCATCCTGGTTGCGGCGTTACGTCCCAGATAACGCGAAGCGCCATTTCACAAAGGTACCCCTTTCGACCATCGTCTACGGAGAATGCACATTGGGTGATATGATGTAGCTGAACCTATTTGCTTTGTGATTCGGAGGTGATTCTGACTCCGGGTAATTCAATCTACAGCGAAGGATGTCAATGATGCCAACTCAGATAAAAAGTGCCTGTCGGTTAACCTGTTTGATGCGATTATTTTTACCTATCTTGCTGCTATCTTGCCTAATCCCTGCCGGTCACGTCTCGGCAGATGAAAAATCATCAACCTCTGAAACGACCTTGTTTTCTTTCGATGATCACAGTATCCCCTGGAGGGACAATCTGAATCTCACCATGGTGCGACCGGAAAAACATGCGAAGAACCCGGTTGTTCCTCGTGGTGACGAGGGGGCGTGCGATGAATGGGCCGTTCAATTCTATGGCTCTGTTTTAAAGCATGATGGAAAATATAAGGCCTGGTACATTGCTGCAGATAATCAATCGCTGGAACTCATCAAAAAAGGGCAGGGATTTGCTGGGCTGCGGCCGGCGTATGCAGAAAGTATCGATGGGGTTAACTGGACCAAACCGAATCTCGGCCTTGTTGAGCACAATGGAAGTAAAAACAATAACCTGGTCAAAATGAATCCTGCGGAGACGGCGGGAATCCATTTGATTGTTATTCACGAAGAGGACGAGCCGGATCCTTCCCGTCAATTCAAAATGATGCTGACGGTGTCTGCTTTCGTCAATAAGGCAAAGCAATCCTCTTCCGTGACACTTTTCAGTGCCGATGGTTTGGACTGGCATAGCCCGACGCCCCTGCACTTTGAAGGGGGCTATTTAATAGAAGAAGATCTGATACTCCCCACCATTAATTTCGAGCAAGGAGGCCTGTTCAAAATGAACGGGATGTACTATCTGCCCGGCCAAATGTTTTCGCCCTCTGTGCGCCAACCCGATGGAAAAGCAGTTGGGCGGGCGATGGTCACGCTCCGGTCGCGGGATCTCATCCACTGGGAAGAATGCGGTGCCCTGGGATTTATTCGTGGCACGGCGATCGGTATCGAAGGGGACGTCGGTGCGGATGAAGAAGCCCATCTTGCCTCTTCCATCTGGAACCGCGGCAATGTGCAATTGGGTGTTTATGGTTTGTGGCATGGTGCCAAAAAGCCAGAGGACCGTGGGCTGGACCTTGGTTTTATGTTCAGCAATAACGGCATCCATTTCCAGGAACCTGAACGTGACTACGTCTTCATTCCTATCGGAGAGACAGGCGCGTGGGATGAAGGGGGATTACTTCAAGGACAGGGCTTTGAAAATATCGGCGAACGAACCTTCATTTATTATGGAAGTTGGGATCTGACCAAGCCGAGTTATCCACCTCGAGGCGGCATTGGAATTGTATCCTTGCGTCGCGATGGATTTGGCTATCTGGCCCACCATGATACGGAAAAGCCCGCCCGTTTTGAAACGACCCTGGTCAAGCCACCCTCAACGACTTCAACCTTGTTCATCAATGTGGAGCAGCTCGGTGAGACAGGCTTACAGGTTGAGCTGCTGGACGGGCTGAACCGCCCGATTCCCAATTATTCCGGAGAACAGTCCGCGGTGCTAAGCCAAGACGGACTGCACGAGGAAATCATCTGGCCAGCCACGAACTCGGCGCAAATAGACATCAAAGAGCCCTATTCCGTTCGGGTAAATTTTCCGGCAAAGGGAACAGCGCGCGTGTATGCAATTTACGTCGGTGAATAAACGCGTCATCGATTGTTTGTCGTGTAGAAATTGAGAGTAGAGTCTGCGCCTTAATCGGCGCAGGCTTTTTTGTTTCTGGCGGTGAAGGTATACGAGGCAGTCCCGGTGCGGGGACTGCACCGACAGCGTGATGTTTTGAAGCGGGTAGGTTGGCGGGGTGCCAATGAGAAACGGACCCACGAAGATGAACTTTAATCGTCGGGGCCGTCCCCCTGAGGGTAGTGTCACTCGGGGTTGGTGAAGATGGCCCGTGGTTTACCACACAAACGGCAGGACAGCCACGGACGCCTGCGACACGACTCCACTACACGATCACATGACGTCCAACGTCGCCAAGGCAAACACGCCGACATGGGGTCCGAGGCAGTCCCCGGTCTGTTCCCCTTGAGGGTGGTGCCACTCGGGGGTGCAGTCCCCGCGCTAATTCAGGGAGCGTTGCAGGGCCACGACGACGCCCTGGAGGCTGACATCGCGGGCGGGGAAGCGCATGGTTTCCATGCTGGCGTTGGCGGGGCGCAATTCGATGATGGCGCCTTCGGGGTAAAAGTGTTTTACCGTGGCTTCGTCTTCCACGAGGGCCACGACCACATCACCGGGGTAGGCCTTTTTGCCCTGATCGACGATGATGATATCGCCGTCGAGTATGCCGTCTTCGATCATGCTGTCGCCCCGAACGCGGAGGCAAAAGGCTTTCCGTTGGGCCATGGAGGAATCCACCGGGACGTGACCTTCGATGTTTTCTTCGGCGAGGATGGGCATACCGGCGGCGACGCTACCGACGAGGGGCAAGACCCCCACGTCACTCTGGTAGAGGCCAATGGCGGCTTTGTCGGTGATGATGATGCCCCGCGCTTTGGAGGAGCGCTCGATGAAGCCCTTCTTTTCCAGGGCCACGAGGTGGTCATTGACCCCGTTGGTCGACGCGATGCCAAATTCTTCACCAATTTCGGCGATGGTGGGGGGCATGCCACGATCCCGGACGCATTCGATGACGTAGTCCAGAATTTCGCGTTGTCGTTTCGTAAGTTCTTTGGCCATGGAGCTGCTCCTGCGTGGGCGGTAAACTGAATTGATATTCAGCCATATTGAACCACGTTTCGGGGCTGGTGTCAAGTTTTCCATGTCCTGAGCACCCAACGTAGCGGACTATCGCGTTGCAAAATCGTCCATGATTCCATGATATACCGCCCGATCCGGCACGGAGACCAGGGGCTCCAGATCGTCGGCGAGATTTGCCACCCCGGCGATATCATCGAGGCGATAGACCTTGGCGTCGGCTCCGAGGCCAATCTGGAGCTCTTCGATGGCGGTCAGGCTGATATAGCCCGACGTGATGAGGCCCGAGAGGGACAGATAATCGAAGACCAGTGTGTGTCTTCCCATGGGGCCCAATCCGGCGGTCCCATAATAGCGTGCGAAGACATCTTCGGAGGTCAGGGTATCGCCGGCCGGCTCATCGCTGTAGTTGGGGGGAATGCGGACCTGGAGTGAGCCAGGGGTGAGAGGGGTAACGGTGCTGAAGACCCGGGTATCGACGGGAATCACCAGAATCAGCCGATCGGTACCCGTATCGTCCCATGCGGCGGGTTCCCAGCCGCCCCCGCCAAAGAAAGAATTTTTCAGCAAGGGCGTGTTTTGATTGGCCTCGTCGATGTACCACACGAAGGTATCGTTTCCGCCGCCGCCATAGACCCGGCAATCCAAAAAGTTTCCACCGATAATGGTCATGTCGGCGCCATCGTTGGTGTCCAGGGCGTCCGTTCGGCCGTCGGCACCGTTTCCCAAGTCGATGGCCGCCCGTTCCATGTTATTCATAAAAACCAGATCACGGCCCGGACCGGTATGGACCGTCAAGGTGCGTACATCGTTTTCATCGGCAGCGAGCACGTCTTCGCTTCCGCCGATGACGAGGTCATTGTCATTGCTGCTTCCCGTCAGCACGCTGCCCATGCGCCATTCCGAGGCGCTGGCGGTTGTAAAGCGCATCATGTCGGGGCCGTCGCCCATGCCAAACTGGTCGCTGAATCGAATAAACCCTTCCGTACCCACATCGACGATGTCGGTACCGGAGGAGCCGTCATAGGGGTTGGCGCTGAAATCGAGTTCCAAGGCGTTGGGGACGATGCTCTCAATGCGCCAGCCATAGGGGCGGGCGTCTTCGTCGGTCAACCGAGTCAAGGTGCCCACCTGGACCTTGAAGCCCAGCCAGGACGCCAGGAGGTTTACATTCTGGGCAACCGGGTCGACGAAGTCCCAGTCGCCGGGCGGCAACAAGGGTGAGGCCACCAAACCAACAAGATGTTCGTCGAAATAAATGTCGTCAAAGAAACCATTGGGGGGGAGTTCCTCTGGACCGGGATTCCAGCTGCCATCCCAGGAATAGAGATTCGCGACGCCGGGCCATTCGCCTTCTCCTTCGCCCTCACCCTCACCCTCACCCTCACCCTCACCCTCACCCTCACCCTCTGTGCCGCCATTGCCGGTCAGCTCGGCCACGGAAAGGCGTCCGTCGGAATTGGTGTCCAGCCCATTGAAAATCGTCTGGGTTAATGTGGAAAGACCTGCCTGGGCTTCGCCGAAGCTGAGGCCGTTGTCGTCGACGTCCAGGGTGTCGAATTGTCGCAAGAGCGTGGCGGCCGCCTCGTCGGGTGAAAGGGGGATGGGGCAGCCCATGGGGAGCAGCGACAAGGCAAGTAATACGAGTATGGAAGATGAGGCTTTGGTCAAATACATAGTAGGAATCCCTGCGCGGTCCGGGCTTCGCCGGTTATACGGAACGCTGCTCTCTCAGACACGTCACGGGCGAACAAGCGACTCAATGTTCTAATGCAGCGCTATGGTAGGCTTCAGGCCAGAATATCACGAATCACGTGGCCGTGCACGTCGGTCAGGCGTCGGTCAATGCCATCTTTCCGCACGGTCAGCTTCAGATGGTCGATGCCGAGGAGGTGGAGGATGGTGGCGTGGAGATCGTAGCAATAGGTTTTGTCGGCTTCCGCCTGATAGCCCCAGTCGTCACTCTGACCGTGGGCGACACCGGGCTTTACGCCCGCGCCCCAGAGCCACGACACGAAGGAGCCGCCATTGTGATCCCGACCCGTGCCGGCCTGGGCGAAAGGGGTGCGGCCGAATTCGGTGGTCCAAATGACGAGGGTATCCTCATCGAGGCCCCGGGATTTCAAATCCCGCAGGAGCGCCGCAATGGGTTTGTCTACACTGGCCGCCATGGGGGGCAGTTCCTTGATGATGCTGCCATGGTTATCCCAATTGCCCACGGCCCCTTGCGGTCCGCTCCACACCTGCACAAAGCGAACGCCCCGCTCGATGAGTCGGGTGGCGAGGAGACACCGTCGGCCGAAGTCTTCGGTGTGTTTTTCTTCCATGCCATAGGCGCGCCGCACGTAGTCGGGTTCGCGCATGACGTCGAAGGCCTCCGGTGCCGAGAGCTGCATTTTTGCGGCGAGCTCATAGCTGGAGATGCGGGCATCGAGCCGGGAGTCGCCGGGGTGGTTGTTGGCGTGAACCCGGTTGATGGTGTCCAGCAAGGCCAGGCCCGAGGGGTCCACATCGGGGTTGGCAAAATCGAAGCCCCCTCCGGGAAAGAGATCGGGTACGGGCTGATCCGATGCGGCATTGATGACGGTGCCCTGGTGGACGGCCGGCAGGAAACCGGAGGAGAAGCAGCCCTTTTGATTGTAGGGCAGACCCTTGGCATCAGGCAGCACGACAAAGGTGGGCAGGTTGTCGGCGATGGAGCCGAGGGCGTGGGAAATCCACGAGCCCATGCAGGGAAATCCCGGCAAGAGGAAGCCCGAATTCATCATGTAGGTACCCGGACCATGGACATTGGTCTTGGTGGTCATGGCCATGAGAAAGGCCATTTCATCGACGAGCTTCGCCTGCTCGGGGAACATTTCACTCACCCAGCGGCCACTCTCGCCGTGTTGTTTGAAGGCGAAGGGACTCTTCATGAGGGCACCGGCGGGGGCGGTAAAGCCGTCGGGCTTTTCCGTGGGGCCCAGCATCTGTCCGTGGAGTCGCTCCAGTTCGGGTTTGTAGTCGAAGAGGTCCATGGGGCTGGCGCCACCGGTCATAAAGAGTTGAATGACGCGGTTGACCCGGGGTGGATGATGAAAGGGCGTCCGGGCGGCGCCGTCTTTCGTGAGGAGCTGGGCCAATGCCAGACCGGCAAAGCCACCACCTACGTTCATGAGGAAGTTGCGCCGGTCCAGGAGGGGTTGTTTCAGGATGTCGCTCATTGGCTGTTGTTCTCCGCATCTTGTCTGGACAGATGCTACTGTTCACGGTCAGTCTATGCCACCCGTTTGTTCCTTCGCCGCGGTGAACTACGATATGTCGCCCCTGCGGGGCTATTCTGTTGATGATACGTTATTTTTCTACATTTACAGCGGGGAGAACCTGTGAGTACAGGGCAATTGCATTAAAAATGTCCGGTAGACTTCGTTTCATTGTGGGATTTTCGGTGAACCGAGCTACGGTAAAACCCACTTTTTTCTGACATCGACTTGGGTCAAGGCACCCGAACCCACTCTTCGTACGTCTGCGCCGTACGAAGAGTGGGATCGGGTGGCACCATCGGGTTGACATCGAAAAATCGGGAGCCCGTCAAACGGCTTTTGTGTTCGTGCATGCTTTAATGCGATTGCCCTGCCTGTGAGTAAAGACAAGGGCTCCGCTTGGAAACACGTTGAAAAATCTTGTTAATCCTGTCCAATAAATATACCTTCCGTTTCTTCCTTCGTACCCTTCGCGGTAAAGAAAAACTTACTCCACAAAGAGGAACTCGTTGCTGTTCAGTAACACGCGACACAACGCGGCGAGTCCATTGGCGTCGACAAATGCATTAAAGGCAACCCGCTCTCTTTCGTCGGGTTCACGATACCACACCAAGGCCGTGGCCCGGCGTATCTGGTCGTCGACGAAAGACGCTTCGTTTTCCAATCGGGCGGCCATAGCTTCGCTGTGGTGCAGGACGAAATTGTTGTTGTAGAGGGTTAAGGCCTGGAGGGAAGAAGCGGAAAATCCCCGCACGGGCGACAACAGGCCGAGATCGGGAAAATCCAGTGCTTCCATAAAGGGGTCCGCGATGCCGCGCCACACGTAGCTATAGATGCTGCGCCGACCCGCGCCGGGACTGCTCCAATCGTAGGCCCCGTAGTCGAGGGTGGGCGTAAGTTGGGGGCCGGGCCCTTCCGTGAAGTGCTTCACGCCCGGCCCGCCCATGGCGAGGTCCAGCGTGCCCGCTACGGCCATCGTATAGTCCCGGTAGGCATCGGCATCGAAGCGGTGTCGGTTTTGTCGCCAGAGCAAACGGTTTTCCCCATCGATGTCCGCGCCGTCCTCACGGTATTGGGACGATTGACGGAAGGTTTCGCTGGTGACAATGAGTCGGTGGAGGGCCTTGAGGGAGCCGTGTGCATCATCGCGAAACCACACAGCGAGCCAGTCGATGAGTTCGGGATGAGACGGCACGCCGCCCATGCGGCCCAGGTCGCTGGGGGTGTCGCAGAGGCCCCGACCAAAGTGGTAGTGCCAGATGCGGTTGACGATGCTGCGCCAGGTGAGCACGTTGTCCGGGCTGGCAATCCAATCGGCCAGGGCTGCCCGGCGTGCGCCTTCGTTTTCGGGGTTTTCCAGAGCGAAGCGCGCGGGGAGGGCATCGAGGGTTGTCAGGGCACCGGGTCCCACCAGTTCGGCGGGCTTGTCGAAATCGCCCCGCTCCATACGGTGGACGGGTTTGGGCCCGTCGACGGTGACGGGCTTGGGGGTGGCTGCTCCGTCGGGGATATCGACGGCGGCGGCGGCCGTGTAGACCAGGGCTTGCTCGGGCAGGGCTGCCAGGGCTTCTTCGGCGGAGCGGGCCAAAGCGGCCGATGCTATCGCCAGACGTTGCGCATCACTCCGGGCTGCTTTCGGGAGGGCCAGCCCTTCTTCGGCCACTGTCGGCAGGGCCGTAGCCCGGATGGGGGCATCTTCCGTGGCGGCCAGTCCAAATGCGCCGATGAGGTGGCCATCTCCGTGCTGTTGTTTCAGTGTCAGGGCGAGGCGGGTGCCGGGTGCGATGGTCAGGGGGGCGTCCAGTTCAAACACGGCATGGTGGTCGGCACCCTCGGCGGGATGGATGCCCCAGGCCGTGCCACCGTTGCCGTCGATGGCTCTATCAATGCCCCAGTCGGCCTGATTGAAGTCGGCTGTTGCCCGACGAAAACTCAACGTTGTCGCGGTGGTTGCGTCCGGGGGAAAGAGGTCAACAACCAATTCGGACAGATGAAAATTGCCATTGTCCTGACGGCCTGGTCCGCGCACGGGCAGGCTGTCGTCGGCGTATACATCCAGTCGTAGCGCGGTGATCGTCGCCAGCCCGGTGGAGGCGGAAAGAAGGTAGGTGTCTTTGTCGGGACGTTTGCCGCTGGCAACAAAGCGACCTTCCGGCCCCCGCGTCAAGGTGGCCCCATCGGTGGAGGCCCAGGTCTCGACCTGGAGGGGAGTCCAGGTAGCCCCTTCCCCCCGCGCTGTAATCCATTCGTCAATGATGGGTTCATTTTCTGCGGTGAGGAGCAGAGCCCCATCGTTCTCCACCGTGGCACGGATGATGTCATTCCAGTGCTTCCGTGCGGTCTTCGTCTTCAGGTCGCGGTCGTAGGCCAGATCGCCCTTTAATACGCCAGAGAAGACGGCCTGCAGGGCGTAGTAATCGGTCTGAGGGATGGGGTCGAACTTGTGGTTGTGGCACCGGGCGCAACTGGCGGTGGTGCTGATGAAGGAGGCCGTGGCCTGGGTGACGAGGGTATCCCGGGCCAGGTAATCGAAGGTGACCCCGGCCGTGAGGTAGGTGCTGAAATCAAACGGTCCGGCACCCAGATAGCCGAGGGCGGGGGTCAGTTCCGGGGCGTCGGGGAAAAAATAATCGGTGGCCAATTGCTCCCGGATGAAGCGCTGCCAGGGGGTGTCGTTGTTGAGTGCTTCGATGACATAGTCGCGATACGGCCAGGCGTGGTCCCGGCCGATATCGTGCTCATAACCATGGGAATCGGCAAACTGGATGGTGTCGAGCCAGTGCCGGGCCCAGCGTTCGCCATAGCGGGGCGAGGCCAGCAATCCGTCCACCAGGTTTTCGTAGGCCTGGGGGTCGGGGTCGTTACAAAAAGCGTCGACCGCTTCAGGGGTTGGGGGAAGTCCGACCAGATCGTAGTAGAGGCGCTGAATCAACACGCTGCGCGGGGCCGTGGGCGACGGCGAGAGGCTTTTTTCGCTCAGAGTCGCGTGGACGAAGGCGTCAATGGGGTTGTCGGCCCCATCGGGCACGTCTGGCTGCACGAGGGGTTCCAAGGACCAGTGGGGCGGGCCTTCTTCCAATTCGTTGGCGAGTTCATCGGGCCAACTTGGGCCGCTGTCTATCCAGGCGCGCAACAGGGCGACTTCGGGCTCCGAAAGGGGTGGTGCGTCGCTTTTTTCCGGCGGCATCCGATTTTCGGGGTCCTGGCCACTCACCAAACGAAACAGGGGGCTGTTGGCACTGTCGTGGGGGACGATGGCGACCCGGCCACTGTCACCGCCCCGGAGGGCCATGCTGCGTACATCGAGGCGATAGCCGCTCTTCTGCCGCTCCGCTCCGTGACAGCCATAGCAACTTCGTTCCAGCAGGGGGCGAATTTCCGATGCGTAATCGGGGCTGGCGGCGACCTGGCCCAAAACAAGGGCCGGCAGGACACTGAGGGCTACGGACAACACGTCGGGCACATCTCCGGGCTGCTACGGCTTCGGTGGAATTGATGAAGGGAACGCAACTCCGCGGCGGCCACCTCCAAAGGTTGAGTATAGCGAAGAAGGAGCTACCGTGCCACCCGATATGGGGATGTCGGTTGGACACCCGCAACGAATATGGGCTATCGTGAATCTCCCGCGACGACGCTCCCAATTCCTGAAGTGTCGTTGCACCCTGATCACCGACCCAGGAGGAGAGCACCTGTGAGAAAGACGATTGCCATGATGATACTGTCCGCGACGGTGTTGGGCATTGCTGCCAACGGCATGGCCGACGAGAAACAACTTACGATTACCCCGAAAAGCCACGATCTCGACAACAACGATAATTTTTCCCCTGACGGCAAATTTCTTTGCTATGACACCCGCGAGATGGAGGGTCCGGGTATTGGAAACAGCCAGACCATTGAGTTGGTAGAAATTGCGACGGGCAAAGAGACCTTGTTGTATACCCCCGTGGCGACCATTACGGGTGACGAACCGGCACCGGGCGTGGGCGCGGTTTCTTTTTCCGGCGCGGAAAATCGTGTGGCCTTTATCCATGGCCCACCGGTTGACCAACTTGCGGCCCGTGGTTCCTACGACAAACCCAATCGCCAGGGCGCGTCCGTCGTGACCGATGGTTCGGGTAAACCGGCCCCCCAGGGTGGCTTCGAGAAAACCTGGTTGGATTTCCGCGATGCTGCCACCGACCGGGATACCCTGCCCGGTGCCCACCGTGGTGGTACCCATCGCCACGAGTATACGCTGGACGGTAAGCGCATAGGATTCACCTACAACGACTTTTTACTGCCCAACTACGGCCGCACCGTGGGCTATATGGAAGCGAGCCCCAAGGCACCCGAAGGGGCGAGCCACTACTACGCCAACCTCGTGCCCATCGTTCCCGAAGGCACGTCCAAGCCCGGCGAACTGGAGGTTGCACAAAAGGATTCCTGGATTGGACGTCAGGGTCTGATGCGGGCCTTCATCGGCACCGTGCGTAATGGCGACGGCACGACCTACGAAGACTCGCTCTACATGATTGATATTCCGGCAGATGTGGATATCACGACGGCGGATTCCGGCAACGCTACCCGCTTCCCCACGCCTCCCAAGGGCACCTCGATTCGGCGCATGACCCACACCTGGGCGGGCGGTACGGTGCGGGGCAGTTTTGACGGCAGCCGCGTGGCCTACTATGCCAAGGCCGACGATGGTACGACCCAGGTTTTCCTCATCGACGCCGATGGTTCCGACCAGTCGAAGGACCCCGAAAAACGGCCCAAACAGGCCACTTTTCTCCCGGAAGGCTCGGACAGCGGCCTGCGCTGGCACCCCTCGGGAAATACGGTCTTCAGCATCAGCAATGGCGGCATTGTTGCGACCTGTGTAAAGCCAGGCGCGAATTTTGGGCGCTCTGTTTTCCTGACGGGGCAGGACGACGGCCCCGAGCGCATCAAACTCACGTCTTCGCAGGACGGCACGATGTTGGCCTTCAACAAGCCCGTGCCGAGCAAGAATGAGAAGGGTGAAATTGTAAAGACGTGGGACGGCGAAGACGTCCTCCAGATCTTTACCGTGGCCTTCCCCGATGCCAACGGAGATGGGGTTATCGATAGCCTCGACGCCCAATAATACAACGACGACGCGAGCGCTTTGGATGGCTTATGCCCGGAGCGCTCGCTTTTTTACTGGAGCTTACATGCCGACCCATCCTCGTCTGATTCTCGCTTTGTGCAATGCCGGTATGGGGTGTGTCGCGCTGGGCGCCAGTCTGATTCCGATTTATCTCACCACCATCGCCGATACCTTCGGTGGGATGACTGCGGGTGAACTGGGGCCCATACCGGGGCTACTCTTCGCTGGTTTTGTGGTGGGCATTCTCACGACCGGCCCCCTTGCGGACAGGATGGGTGCCAAACCCTTCGTGCTGGGGGGTATGGCGGCTACGCTGGTCGGTTTGCTCTTACTGGCCACGTCCTGGAACTATGCCTCCCTGCTCGTGGCCGCCTTCGTGATCGGTCTGGGAGCCGGGGTCATCGACATGGTCATGAGTCCTATCGTCTCCGTGTTGTCCATCGACAACCGGACGACCGCGCTGAACCGTCTTCACGCTTTTTACTGTTTCGGCGCCATCGGCACGCTGACCATTGCGTCGACCATGATCCAATTCGGTGCGCCCTGGCGGATTGTGGTGGCGGCTTTTGCTACCGTGCCCTTGGTTGTCTTTCTGGGCTTCCTCGTTACCAACCTGCCCTCCCTGGTCCACCCCGACGAGACCCGGCAGGGCCTGCGCCACCTGATCCGCCAGCCCCGATTTCACCTTGCGCTCCTTGCCATCGTGCTGGTGGGAGCGACGGAAGAAGGCATGGCCCAGTGGTTACCGGCCTACGCAGAGCGTGCCCTCGGCTTCAGCAAGACGACGGCGGCCCTGGCTCTGGGGGGCTTTGCCATCGCCATGGGAACAGGACGTTGGATTGCCTCCCATTGGGGTGCGCGATTCACGGCCCGTCAGCTCATGATTGCGGGTGCGTCGTGGGCCACAACGGGTTTTCTCGTTGGTGCGCTGGCTCCGGTGCCGGGTGTGGCCCTCGTGGGGTGCGTGCTCGTGGGCTTCGGGTGCAGTGTGATGTGGCCCACCGCGCTGGCCATGACGGCTGATGCCTTTCCCCAGGGAGGTGCGACCCTTTTCGCAGCCCTGGCGGCGGCAGGGAATGTGGGATGTCTCGCGGCCCCCATGCTGTGCGGTTACATAGCGGAATTTGGTGGCCTGCGGGTTGCCCTGGGTCTGGGTGCGACGTGGCCATTCGTGCTGGCAGCGGGGTTGCTTGTTGGTAGCTTCAGGCAACGGCGTAGCGCGGGCTGAACCAGGGCGCGCAACGTTACCGACATAGAAAAGGGATGTCAAAATTCCGTGCGCCGCGATTCGATAGCTTCGCATCATGCACATGTACCGGAATTTACGATGTGGCAATTCGGTGGGACGAAGTCTTACCCGCTTGTTCCTATCGTTCTTGGAGGATTGAAGAGCACCTTGCTCCAAGCGCACGAACCGGGGTACCGGATCGCGCGGCACGACGGGGAGTCTCGCTTTGGCCTGGTGTCCTGGGGGGGGTAAGTTCGGCCACGTTGCCCCACCCCCTACCCAATCGGGGGCGATGGATGCTACCATGGTGGTACAGACCCTTCCCCGAATCCAGTGTGTGCGAAATAATACGGAGAGAACCATGTCCAAGGCTCGTCAGGGGTTTACCCTCATCGAAATCATGATTGTGGTGGCGATTATTGCGGTGATTGCGGCCATCGCCATCCCCAACCTGTTGCGTTCGAAGTTACAGGCCAATGAAGTCTCGGCGGTGGGCGACCTGCGCACCATTTGTGCAGCCCAGATAGCCTGTCTCACCGCCCGACTGACTTTTGGCGACTTTGCTACGCTGGTTGATGAGGTGGATGGCGCGGGCACAGCCTTTCTCGACTCCGCCTGGTTTGAGGGACGGCAAAAAGCGGGCTACACCTTTTCCATTGCCGATCCAACTCCCGAATCTTTCACGTGTTTTGCCGATCCTGTGGGTCTGGGCACCACGGGGAGTCGCTTCTATCGCACCGACCCATCCGGGGTAATTCGTTTTGATACGACGGGCCGTCCGGCTGCTGACGCCACCACGCTCAACGAATCCTGACGGGTCTTGGCTGCGGCCATAGAAGGAGTCTGGATACCGTGAAATCCCCTGGTTTGTCCTGGCGGCCCTTTCTCTGGCAGACCGCCACGGCGTTGGCGGTGGATGAGTTGCGCCGATTGGAAGAGGAATACGGCGTGCACGCCGTGACCTGATGGTGGAATCGGGCATGGGAGAAGCATCCCCACGGCGGGTCATTGCCTTCGATTTCGATGGGGTCATCGCCGACTCGCTGGATGCCTACTTTCCCGTGTTTCAGGCCTGTTGTGCGGAACTGGGGTTTTCCGGGCCGACGACGTTGGATGCCTTTCTCGATGTCTTCGATACCAATGCGGTCAAGGGGTTGTTGCGTGGGGGCGTGCCGTTCTACAAATTGCGGCGTCTCGGTAAGGCCCTGACCCCCCGGGTTGTCGCGCTCAACGACCACGTGTCCCCCTTCCCCGGAATTCCTGCGTTGGTCATGGCCTTGCAGGAAATGCACCCCATCTATGTGGTGACCTCCAACATGACTGACGCGACCGCCCAGTTTATGGAACGAAACGGAATGCACGGTCTGGAAGACGTGGTGGGTGCGGACCGCGTGGCCAGTAAGGTGAAGAAGCTCCGCCGCATTCGAAAACGGCACGCCACGTCAGAAATCTGGTATGTGGGGGACACCCTGGGCGACATGATAGAGGCCCGGCAGGCCGGCGCCATTTCCGTCGCCGCCTGCTGGGGCTGGCATAGTCGCGAACGGCTGCAACGGGGCAACCCGGAGCACCTGGTGGAAAGTCCGGCGGCCCTGGGCCGCTTGCTGGGTGTGCCCCCCCTGGAATCGGAAAACGCGATATAGCCCAATCACCGGCAGAGCCGGGGGTATGCGGAAAGCCCCTGAAAGGGGGTGTTAAGTCCACGAAGTGGGCGACAAATCGTAGCCCAGCGGCGAGCGTAGCGAGTCCTGGGTTTTGGTCGACACACGCCGATACGAGTCCCAGCGGGGCGACATAGGGCGCGAGTTGGACCCCATCTCCGAAAATTCTATGCCGCCCCGCTGGGGCTGTCTGAGCGTTTTGTCCACGATCCCAGGGCTTGCTTCGCATCGCCCTGGGCTAGGATATGCCGCCCCTCCGGGGCTAAAAGCGCTTCGACCGCCCTATTCTGCAACACG
>CAXBPH010000176.1:0-14487 GCA_963977445.1 uncultured bacterium
CAGTAGGTTTAGCAAGCAAGGTGTTATAGTTACCTGGTACACATAGGTTCTGGGGGGCGAGAGAACGGAGGTTCGAATCCTCTCACCCCGACCATTTATTTTTAAATCCCTTTCAGCACTTGCTGAAAGGGATTTTTTTGTTGGTGGACACATCTCCATAGCCCACACACGATGCGACCTTGTCGGATCCGGTGGCACGGCTGTTTTTTCGAGGCCAATCGGAATGGTGTTTGTCGCTTTACCACAGACCGACACCGCCCCCTGAATTTCTGGGAAGACTACCCCCCATTGGCGGTTTATAGAATGCGACTATCTACAAATGTGCTTTCGTGGACGTCTGATTATCGAGTAGTGATTGTATACACGAAGCTGTCAAAACGCACTCGAAATTCCCAATTGTTTCGTCACATTCCAGGTGATAGACTCGTTGGCGCAGTAATTTTCAACGCTCCAGGGGCAGTTCGACCGGGGTAGGACTGGAGATAACAACAGTGGCCAAACGATCCAACCAAGAACGCGACGAAGAACGCAGTAAGTCCACTTTAGACACCATAACGCGGTCCAAAGAGTTTGGAATCACCGAATTTCAGGTCTCCATTCATGACAACCCGTGCTCCATTTGCGCGCCGTATCAAGGCAAGGTATTTTCAGTTCGAGAAGTTTCCGAATTTCCGCCGCTCACCAAACGTCCACCCTTTTGCGCGGGATGTCGCCTCATTCTCCTGCCCTACGTTCGACGCCCAGGCCAAAAGGGAAAGGAAATACACGCCGCTTTGGTAAAATTGAGTAATCAGGCCTCTCCTATCGCCAATTCACTGCCCGGTTTCCATGAGGCAGTTGCCGAGACCCGCGCAGAGGCCGGGCAATGAACAGGAAAAACAACTACAGCATTGACGACCCCATCTTCGGGTTTGACGAGGATTTTGAAGTGGGCGCGAATAAGGTGCTCATGCTTGGGGGCTCCGACGCATATACTCCAAAAAGCACGGCCACACCCCACCCGAATCGCCCTGAAAGGGCGGCGCTGCATATCGCCCATCAAACTGCGTCGCCCCTTCAGGGCTCTAATACTTGGAAAAACCCCATACCCAGAGCGTTGCCCTGGGCTGGGGGCTGCCATGCCCCTTCGGGGCGCTAACAAGCATGATGCGTTCGACACGCAACGGGACTCAGACATTCCTGTCTGAGATGGCGAACGGGTTGGTTCCCACGGTACGCGACAGACCATTTCACCCGGCGTCCATTGTCCATTGTCCAATGGAAGGACGATGGCGATTCGCGTATTTTTGGTAGACGGCGAGGGTGTTTTGAGGGTGGTGACTCACCTTGTCTCAGACAAGAATGTCTGAGTCCCGTAAATACGAAGGCGCTGGTTCCACGGTTCGCATTGGACCTTTTCAGGGGCGTAGGTTGTGCAATGGAAAGACGATGGCGATTCGCGTATTCTTGGTAGACGGCGAGGGTGATTTGAGGGTGGTGGCTCACCATGTCTCAGACAGGAATGTCTGAGTCCCGTGGAAACGAAGGCGCTAGGCGAACTCGGGAAACCTGCATGCCATGAAGGGCACCGAGACCCGCGCAACATCTTCGGCCCGAAGGGCCAGGGCAGTTCAAAAGCCCAGGGCAACGCCCTGGGAAAGCACGTCCAATCCCCCTACAGCCCAATCAAAGAGATTTCTCCCCAGTAGGCGGCTTCGTAGAACCAGCCGGTGGGTTGGTTGAGGATTTCCACCTTTATCTTTTCGCCTGCGTAAGGCTCGAGATCGATGTCGACGGTGAGCCAGCCGTCGGTGACGGTTTCGGCGCTTACGGGGGCGTTGTATTTTTCTTCGTCGTTAATCTTTACGATAAGTTGCCAATCGCCGCCTTCGTGGTGACTGACGACGAGGTGGAGTTTACCGTGGCTGTTGGCGGGGATGATGCCCTCGCGCCAGATGACGCAGGGCGTGGCGCCGTCGTCGGGGTGGGTCAGGAGGACGCGCTGGCGGTCGAGATAGGTGGCTCGGATACCGGGGTCCATTTCTAATCCGCAATCCTTGATTAGCCAGCCGGGCGCAAACTCCGCGATGGTCACGTTCATGTCGGGACGTCCGTCGCTGAGGTTTTTGGCGCGGATGTGGGTCTCCATGTCTTCTTCGCTGAAGCGACTGTTGGCGATGGGGCCGGGATTCCAGCTTTGTTCCAGGGTGGCCAGTTTTGGCTTGGTCTCGGGGATGACGAAAGTTTCTTTGCCGTCTTGCTCAACGACAATCTCGCCGCCCGCCCGAACTATGGCGTCCCGTGCGAGTTTTTCGGAGATGACGAGGAGTCCATCGAAGGTGTATTCGGTGTGGGAGAAGACCGTATCCCGATCCAATGCCGACGTGTACTTGTCGGGTATCTGCTTCAGATCAAGGGCCGTAAACAGGATGCCCGCCGCACTCGATGGGTTGCAGTCGGAGTCTTGTCCACAGCGGGTGGCGATGTCGATGGTCTTGTCGGGGTCTCGCTGGCCATAGAGGAGTCCCATGACAATATAGGCCCCATTGATTTTGGCGTCGATGTTGAAAGTCTTTTTGGCCCCACCGCAGGAGGCTTTGCGGTAATCGAGATTCTCGTTGTACTTGGCTTCTATGCGTGCCCAGGAGGCTTCCCAATTCTCTGGGGCCTCTTTCCACCAGGCGATGACGTCGCGGATGCATTCGGCGTACTGACTTTCAGCGGGAATGCACTCCAGGCCCTTCAGGATGATTTTCTCGGGGTCGGATTCAAAAAAGGCAGCGGAATACATGCCACCGACAAACTGACCACCATAGATGCCGTCGCCGTAGTTCATGACACGCCCGAAGGTTTCTCCCAGGGTGATGGGCACATTGGGCAGGCCCGGTGCGATGAGGCCGGCGTAGTCGGCTTCGATTTGATAGTCGATATCGTCGGCATGGTTGTTAAATTGTGGATGGCCAGAATCGGGTGGCGCGATGCCCTCCCGCAGGTTATTGCGTCCCGTGCTGTTGGCGTGCCAAAGGGGATAGCGGCTGGCGGCGAAATCGAGACCGGCCTGACGGAGAGAGACATCCCAACCGTAGGTCTCTAAGGATTTCAGGAAGGTCATCTCCACATAGAGGTCGTCCTGCCAGAATTGATTGATAAAAATGGGCTTCCATTCGGGCATGTCCGATGCGGGCACCATGCGGCCGTTGAATTGAAACTCCGTGGGTGCCCCCTGCCCCACGCCGGCCATCTGCCCTATCCAGCCAGCGGTCATGCGGCTCACATATTCCTCCGCCGGAATGCGTAGATAGGTTTCCTGACCGTGGGTAAGTGCGCACAGGCTAAGGGTTAGAAACAGGACAAGTCGTTTCATGGAAAGCTCCGAAGTCACTTGGGGACGATACCGTGTGCCAGGTCGGGCAGAAACCGATGGGTCGCTCGAGCCACACCAGAACATTGGAGCAGAACCCGGGGTATCCCGTCAAACGACCATCACAGTTCGAAAGGGAGAGAGAAATGGTCTTGCCAGTTAATAGTCATTGACTTCCTGTGAGGTCAGGACTAGCATGAATACAGTACGTGGCATTTTGTCATGTTTCCGAAAACCTACGCACCTGATTTCTAGCGTATGGGAGTTTGTAGATTATGTATTGGGCACGCACAGATGGCTGGTATCTGGAACGGATAATATGGTTGGTGGCCGGAACGTTTACGCTCGCTGGTACCTTGCTTGCCTGGCTGGTGAGCCCCTGGTGGCTCCTGCTGACTGCGCTGGTCGGGGTTAATCTGTTGGTTTTCGCCTTCACCGGGTTTTGTCTGATGGCCAACATCCTCACCGCACTGGGCGCTCGATCCCAAGTCACCTGCCCATCGTCGATTGCGTCGGATGGGGATGGCAAGGTCGATGGGGCGATGGACGCTTAAACGCCCGGACTCACCACACCCTTCCTCGCAATCTCTCGGCTCTAACTGTTCCCATGAGCCGGGTTACCCGTTTCTCTAACCGAATAAACGTGTTGACTTACGAGAATTCTATTACCTATAATCCCGCTAGGAAATGGAGCCTATGTTTTCTTCTAAAGCACGATATGGTCTGAAAGCCATGGCGGTCCTCGCGGATCGGTATGTGGAGGAGAGCTTTATCTCCGTGGATGATATCGTTGCTACAGAGCATGCGCCCGCCAAATTCCTGGAGAGTATCCTGACCCAATTGCGAAAGCAGGGCTTGCTCCTGAGTCGCCGCGGGCCTTCCGGGGGCTATCGCCTGGCCCGGTCTCCCGAAGAAATAACCCTGGCGGAGGTGGTCCGTACATTGGATGGTGCCTTTGCCCCCACCACGTGTGCCCGGACCCGCAACCCAATCTGTTGCGAAGGATGCGACGACATGGAGCGGTGTTATATCCGGCCCTTCATGCGTCGGGTGCGAGACGAGATGGCCCGTGTGTTGGAAGGTCAGACCCTTGCCAATCTGGCGGACCGATTCCACAGCGACTCCCCCGCTAGCGATATCAAGCTGTAAATTTTTTTATCCTAAATACCTATAGTTCCACTAGGAATTAGTTGTAATCAGGTTTTGCCTGTATCACTGTGTAGCCGACGTCCAACTGGGCGGATAGAACAAGGAATTCATCATGGGATGGGAAGCCATATTAACCCTCGTTGTGGTTGTCGGGGTGTTGTCTGCCCTCATGCGCAACACGGCATCGCCCGTCTTTATTTTGCTCGCGGCGCTGGGTGTAATCATGACCGCGCAGGCCCTGTCGGGTACGGATAAATTGCCCTCTGCCAATGCGGCTGTTGCGGGTTTTGGAAACGCCGGTCTCGTGACGGTGGGCTTTCTATTTGTGGTGGTTGCCGGGTTGATTTACACCGGCGCGCTGGACCGGGTGGCCACGCCCCTCCTCGGTCATCCCCGTTCCGTGCGCAGTGCCCAGCTCCGTTTGTTGCCCATGGTCTCGGTATTGAGCGCCTTCTTGAACAATACACCCCTTGTGGCCATGTTCATCCCCGTTTCCCGCGATCTGAGTAAGCGCACGGGGATACCGGTCTCCAAACTGCTGTTGCCCCTCTCCTATGCGGCCATATTTGGCGGTACCTGCACGATCATTGGCACCAGCACCAATTTGGTGGTCAATGGACTCGTAAGCGCTACGCCGGGCCTGCGCCCCATTGGTTTTTTTGAGATCGCGTGGGTGGGCCTTCCTGTCGCCACCATCGGATTGCTTTACGTATTCCTATTCTCCGATCGGCTACTGCCGTCTCGTGGTGCGGCTATCAATGTGGGCGATGATCCCCGTCGGTACACGGCCGAGGTGCGGGTTGCTGCGGGCGGTCCCCTGGTAGGGCGCAGTATCGAGAAAGCGGGGCTCCGCCACTTGCCGGGCTTGTACCTTGCCGAAATTGAACGGAACGGTCGTATACTCACCGCCGTGGGGCCCGACGAGGTGCTGGAGGCCAACGACGGGCTTGTCTTTGTCGGAATTATAGATTCGGTGACGGACTTGCATCGTATGCCGGGCATCCTGCCCGCCACGGAAGAGATATTTAAGCTGCCGACGCCCCGAGAGCATCGGTGCCTGGTGGAGGCGGTCGTTTCCCCGGCGTGCCCGCTCATTGGAAAGAGTATCCGTGAGGGGCACTTCCGAGAGCGCTATGAGGCGGTAGTCCTGGCCGTCGCTCGTGGCCGTGAGCGCCTTGAAGGTAAGTTGGGCGACATTGTGCTGCAGGCAGGCGATACGTTGCTCCTGGAGGGCCATACGTCCTTCTCCGAGCGTCACAGCAATTCGAAGGACTTCTATCTGGTGAGCGGTATCGAAGACTCGGTGCCCCGACGACACCACCGCGCCTGGATAGCCCTGCTCATTCTGACGGTGATGATTGGTGCTGCGGCCACGGAGGTGCTCTCCATGCTCAATGCGGCCCTTCTGGCGGGCGGGTTGATGTTGCTTACGGGGTGCTGCACCGGGCGGGAAGCCCAACGGAGCGTCGATTGGTCTGTGCTACTGGTCATTGGCGCTGCCCTCGGGCTCGGCAATGCGCTGGACCAGAGTGGTGCGGCGGGCTTTGTGGCGGAGCGTTTGCTGGGACTTGCGGGTGGCGAACCGTGGGTCGTCCTGTTTATCGTTGTTGCCGTTACGTCGCTTTTTACGGAGTTGATTACGAACAACGCGGCGGCCGTGTTGGTCTTTCCAATCGCCGTGGCGGCCGCCCAGACGATGGGCGTAAATGAGACGCCCTTTATTGTGGCTATCATGGTGGCGGCGTCGGCCAGTTTTGCGACGCCTTTTGGTTATCAGACGAATCTGATGGTCTACAGTCCCGGTGGTTACACCTTTGGCGACTACCTGCGCTTTGGGATTCCTCTAAATATACTCATGCTCGTATTGGTTACCCTGCTGGCTCCGCTCGTCTGGGGCTTTTAGGCGACACGTTCATGGAGGCATCAACCGTTCGTTTGCACTACGGGGTGGTGTGTTGTGCTGTGGCGGGAGCGGCGTCGCCCGAATAGAAAAGACGTCTTGTTCCATCTTCGCCTTGAAGGACCAGTCCGCCATCGTGGTTGTATTCCAGGAATGTCCCGGTTACGTGTTTTTCCCCATCACGAACGCGTACGGTCGTTCCCGGTGTCCATCCCAGGTTGCTGTAGTCGTGCCTTATGCCGGCGAACCCACTGTTTGCCCATTGCTGGAGTGGAATCGACATGCTTGCCAGCAACTGCGTCAACGTTTCGTCTAGTTCGTGTTTGGTGTCGGTCTCCAGAAAGAGGGACGTGACGGGTTGGTCAATTCGTGCGGCTGCGGCTGCGTCCATGTTGATGTTGAGTCCTGCACCCGCCACGACGGTAATACGGTCTGGGTGGCCCGTGTTGACCGACTCGCAGAGGATGCCGCCGATTTTTTTGTCCTGGACAAGGATATCGTTGGGCCATTTTATCGTTGGCGACAGCGCCGTTTTTTGAAGAAAATGGGCGATACCCACCGAAATGGCCTGGGCCATGGCGGGCAGGTAGGTCTGCTCAAGGGGCGCGTTCCAAAGGAAGGAAAAGGTCAGGTTCTCGTTGGGGGTGGTGAGCCACTGTCGTTGCTGACGTCCCCGGCCTGCGGTCTGGGTCCGTGCAGCGATTACGGTACCACTTGGGAGGTCGGGGTTCGATTTAACATCGGCGATGAGGTGGGAATTGGTGGACGGCAGGCTGTCGTACCACGTCACCGGTAAAAAAGTGAATGCACTCATTCTATCGGGGCTCCCAACAACGTCATCATCTTCTTTTTGTCCGTTGTGGGCAGGTTACAGGCGAAATTCTTACAGACATAGGCCGTCGCTTTGCCATCGATAGTTTTTTGGCCTTCCGTGTAGGGCGCGATGGCGGAAATTGGCGGGGCCTCTTCCCCATCGGGGCGCAATAGAACCACTTTGTTGGGCAGGAATGGGTGATTCAGTGCGGACTTCAAGACGATTATCCCGGGCGAGTCATTTGTTCCCGCAAGTACAATTTCGTGAGACGGGCCCACGGCGAAATCCAGTCCCAGAAGGGCCACAGCAAATCCGGCGGGATTGTTGGCCATGGCTCCGCCGAATGCCGTTACGGTCTTGTTGGCCTGATCCGAGAATCGGGTGTCGCCGGTTATGCGGCTGAGGCGTATGAGATTGTAGATAGCCACGGAATTGCCCGAGGGAATGGCACCGTCATAGGCCGACTTGGGGCGCACGATGAGCTTTTCTCCGTCGTCGGCGGTCATGAAAAAGCCCCCACCCGCTTCATCGGCGAAATGGGAGGTCGTAATATCCTGGAGCGCCAGGGCCGCCTGCAGATAGTTTACATCGAAGGTTGCCTCATAGAGTTCAAGCAGGCCCCAGGTAAGAAAGGTGTAATCCTCCAGATGTGCCGGAATTCCCGCATGGTTGTTGCGAAAGCGGTGCAACAGACGGCCATCGGGGGTGCGCATCCGGTCCAGCAGAAAGTCTGCCGCTTTTACGGCGGCCATCTTGTAACCCGTGTTATCGAAGGCCAGGCTGGCCTTGGCCAGGGCCGCAATCATGAGTCCGTTCCAGTCGGTGAGGACTTTGTCGTCCTTATAGGGATGAACCCGTTTCTCACGGGCCATGAAGAGGGCGATTCGACTTTCTTCCAGTTCCGACGTGAGTGCGGTCAGCGTTACACCCCGTTCCTGGGCGACGGCGTCCAGTTGGGTACTCAGATGGGGAATGTTGGTGTGATTGGCCTTCCCCTCTTCCCAGTTTCCGTCCTCGTCGAAGTTATAAACAGCAGCATAGGTGTCTGCCTTTTCTTTTCCCAAGACCTCGTCCAATTCGGCTTGGGTCCAGACATAGAATTTCCCCTCCTCCCCCTCGCTGTCGGCGTCCTCCGCCGAATAGAAGCCCCCGGACGGGGATGTCATCGTGCTGAGGACGTAGAGAAGGATCTCTTCGGCGGTCTTCCGATAAAAGGGGTTGCCCGTGGCCTGATAGGCCTCCACGTAGGCCATCGTGAGGAGGGCCTGGTCGTAAAGCATCTTTTCGAAGTGCGGCACGAGCCAGTCGGCGTCTACGGAATACCGATGAAAACCAAAGCCCACGTGGTCATACACACCACCCAGCCGCATCTCGGTCAGCGTCTTTTCGACCATGGCCAGGGCCTGGGCGTCGCCGGTTCGTTTCCAATGACGCAAGAGAAACATAAGACGGTGGGGTGTGGGGAATTTTGGTGCCTCACCAAAGCCGCCCCGGGCGGCGTCGAAGGTCTTTTCGTGTTGTACGTAGGCCTGATTCAGGAGCGTTTCCGGATCCACTTCCCCCGGTGAACCCCCACTATGTTCCGCCAGAAAGGCCGTAATGCCTTTTCCTGCCTCGGTAAACTTTTCGGGGGTTTCGCGGTACGCTTCGTTTATTCGGGGGAGCATTTCCATCAGGCCCGGACGCCCG
The DNA here is from genome assembly GCA_963977445.1 of uncultured bacterium. Lineage (GTDB taxonomy): Bacteria > Hydrogenedentota > Hydrogenedentia > Hydrogenedentales > JAEUWI01 > JAEUWI01. Next base: position 8,893 of record CAXBPH010000176.1, read on the forward strand.
AATTTACTTAGTTTCGGGAAATAGGTTCCGGCAAAAACTGGGGTCTTGTCGGGCAACAGAATGACCGTCATGGGCCAGCCCCCACTGCCGGTCATGGCCTGGGTGACGGTCATGTAAATCTCATCGAGATCGGGGCGTTCTTCCCGGTCTACTTTTATGGAGACATAGTTCTCGTTCATCAGCGCAGCAACTTCGGGGTCCTCAAAAGACTCGTGCTCCATGACATGGCACCAGTGGCAGGTGGAGTACCCAATAGACAGGAAGACCAATTTGCCCTCGGCGGCAGCTTTTTCAAAGGGGGCGTCGCCCCAGGGATACCAGTTAACGGGATTCCGGGCGTGCTGAAGCAAATAGGGACTGTGCTCGAAGATGAGCCGATTGAAGTCGTCTCCCCCATCAGTAGGCAGGGCGGCGATTTCTTCCTGCGAAGGCAGGGCTACGCGCGTTTCTTCAGCAGAGGCGAGCAACGGGGTAAGTAAACACGCTATCCCCATGGGAAAAAGCCAGGTAGCCAATCGGCGGTAACGAAATGAATTGAATCGATGCATAATAGGTACTCCAGCCAGGTCACTCCGATATGCAAATCGGGAAGGTCGAATGTGCTCATGGTAGCACAGGGCGCAGAGGGCGGGAAATGCCTGGCGGACAACAGTCTGTCGAAGTGCAGGATGAAAAACTATCGAAATCCCAACGTTGTTCTAATCTGCGGGCGCTACGCTTTTACGTGAAATACTTTACAGGCAAGCTGGCGGAACTTTTCTGTCGCGCGGGATGAACTGTGCTATTATGGCCTCCTCAGGGAGACCTCTGAGACGTCGGGAATCAGGGTTTTAAATTGGAATAACGTGCGCAAGAGCTTTCCCAGGTATAAACTTCAGGAGAAACGGTCATGGCTGCAAAAAAGAATGAACTTCAAAAGATCCTCGAATTGGCGGGTGAATTCGTAACCAAGCGCGAAGGTGTTTGGGACCACGGTGAGTGGGAATCTTTCCTGAAAAAGGTAGACAAGATAGGCGGCGTCATTGATGACGAGGGTAAACGGAATCTGGGCAATATCCTGGAGGCGTCCAAGTTTCTCTTTCACCGCTCGGAAGACGCCGGTGAGCCTAAACCAGCCAAGTCCAAAGCTAAGGCGAAGGCTAAGGCCAAGCCAAAGGCCGTGACAAAAAAGAAGGCTGCGGCCAAAAAGTAGTAATACCGATATTTTAACGTGCCGGTGGACGGTGATGCGCTTGTGGTCACGTCCACCGTTTTTTATTTTTGTCGAATGATATTACGAAAGAGGAGAAATTTTTACCATGAATCCCCCACGGCTTCGCTCCCTTGTTCTTTTCTTTCTTCTTGCCGCGATGACGACAGGTTTCGCTGTCGGCGCAGATGCCGTCTTGGCGTCGGCCCCGGAAGGCACCTTTAGTGTGGTGGTTATTCCCGACACCCAGGGCTACCGGGGACTGGGTACCAAAGCGGAGCCCGATAGCGTAGCGTCCATTGTTAATCCTGTTTTTGAAGCCCATACGCGTTGGATTGCGGAGAATCTTGCGTCACAGCGTATCGCCTTTGTGAGTCATGTGGGCGATATTGTGGACAAGAACGTCGATGGCCAATGGGCGGTGGCGAAGCAACACATGGATGTACTCCATGGCAAGGTGCCTTATGGCATCGTGGTGGGTAATCACGACATGACGGGCGAAGGTGATTCGTCCCTGTTTCAAAAATACTTTCCCGCAGAGCGCTTTGCCGGATTCGATTGGTATGGCGGTAGTTTTGAGGGCGATTTGGAACGTCCGGGCCATTCGGGAAACAATGCCAACAGTTATCAATTGTTTTCCGCAGAAGGCGTGGACTTCATCATCCTCCACCTCGAGTGCAATGCGCCGGACAATGTGGTGGCTTGGGCCAATGGATTGCTTGGCGAACATGCAAATCGCAAGGCCATCATCAGCACGCACATGGATCTGGGGCCGCTGCACAGGCCCAAGAACAACGCCGGATACGTGTCCGATCCCAAGGGTCGGATGGCGTGGAAGAAATGCCACCGCGACCGGGGCAACACGCCCGAGCAACTGTGGGACAAGCTCTATAGCAAACACGCCAACCTCATCATGGTCTGTTCCGGTGATCAGAGCCGCACGTCGGCCTTGTATCTCCCGCGTAAGGGCGATAACGGCAACGTGGTTCATGGCTTGTTGAGTGACTACACCTCTTCGGGACCACTACGGATCTATCGCTTCACGCCGGCGGAGAATACAATCCAGGTGATTAGCTATGACACGACGCTGGATGAAGTTATTGAGGAAAGTCGTTATGTGCCGCGGCGGGAAAATCACCAGTTTGTGATTGAAGCGGAATTGCGGTAGAGCCGGGGACTGCATCGCCCCCACTCGCCATGTGAATGGTGTGGCTGCGGGGACTGCACCGACCCTCGGGGGGACGGCCCCGACTATTACGTTTAATTTCGTGGGGCTGTTAGTCTTTGGCACCACGCCATGTTACTTGCTTCAAGACGTGGCGATGTCGGTGCAGTCCCCGGGGAGTTTGTTGCAACGAAATTGGGAGCGAATATATCCCTCTGCGGTGTGGTAATCTAGATGTAGAGTTGCTCGTGTGTCGCAGCTTGGAGGTCGTATGAGTCGCGCCAACTATTCCAACATACCCATTACCCCCAGGGAAGTGATGCGGGAAAAAATGCCACCTAGGCCGACGATCATTAATGATGGTACGGCGTTGCTCCGGGATAATGTCTGTACCAACTGTGGAACAGGAAACAGACGTACCGCAGATCGATGTTTTCAATGTGACACATGGTTTCGCCCACGTCCCTCGCCCATGCGACAGAGTCTGCGGGAACTCACCGAAGTGAGCTGTTGGCATATGTGTATCGAGCTGCCGTTTTACGCGATTTGGGCTGTGTTTCGGTGTTTTATATAGAGATGGGGTTTGGGGACTGCATCGGCCCCGATCGCCGCGTGAATGGTGTGGCTGCGGGGACTGCACCGACCTCGCCCACGAGAGGCGGCAACACCCACTTCGTGACCAGAAAAGCGCACCCACCCCACCAAAGGGCTATACGACAGTCGGGGCCGTCCCCCGGAGGGCCAATTCACCCTCGGGGGGACGGCCCCGACTATTAACGTTCAATTTCGTGGGTCTGTTCGTCTTTGGCACCACGCCATGTTACTTGCTTCAAGACATGGCGATGTCGGTGCAGTCCCCGGGGACGGCCCCGGCAGTTGACGTTTAATTTCGTGGGAGTGTTGGTCTTTGGCACCACGCCATGTTGCTTTCTTCAAGACGTGGCGATGTCGGTGGAGTCCCCGGTGTCCCTGACAGGAAACCCGCTCGCCGTCACACGAAAAACGCCCCGATTCAGCCGCAGGGCCAAATCGGGGCGAAAAATAATTATAGTGGAATACCCGCGCCTAGACTTCCGCGTGGTAAATCTCTCCACCCTTTTCCTTGAACTCTTCCGACTTGGCGGCCATACCTTCTTCAATGGCGGCGCTGTTGTCTTCGAGGCCCAGTTTGGCGGCGTAGTCGCGGACCTGCTGGGTGATTTCCATGGAGCAGAACTTGGGGCCGCACATGGAACAGAAGTGGGCAACCTTGGCCCCTTCGGCGGGCAGGGTCTCGTCGTGGAAACTACGGGCCTTGTCGGGGTCGAGGGACAGGTTGAACTGGTCTTCCCAGCGGAACTCGAAACGGGCCTTGCTGATGGCGTTGTCGCGAACCTGGGCACCGGGATGTCCCTTGGCCAGGTCGGCGGCGTGGGCGGCGAGCTTATAGGTCACCACGCCCTCGCGCACGTCGTCTTTGTTCGGCAGGCCGAGGTGTTCCTTCGGCGTCACGTAGCAGAGCATGGCCGTGCCATACCAGCCGATCATGGCCGCGCCGATGCCCGAGGTAATGTGGTCATAGCCCGGCGCGATGTCGGTGGTCAGCGGTCCCAGCGTGTAGAAGGGCGCTTCGTCGCACCATTCCAACTGCTTTTCCATGTTCTCTTTAATCATGTGCATGGGCACGTGGCCGGGGCCTTCGTTCATGACCTGCACGTCTTTCGCCCAGGCGCGCTTGGTGAGTTCACCCTGCACCTTGAGCTCGGCAAACTGGGCTTCGTCGTTGGCGTCAAAAATCGAGCCGGGACGGAGGCCATCGCCAATGGAGAAGGAAATGTCATAGGCGGCCATGATGTCGCAGATGTCGTCCCAGTGGGTGTAGAGGAAGCTTTCCTTGTGATGGGCCAGGCACCACTTCGCCATGATGGAGCCACCACGGCTTACGATACCCGTCATGCGCTTGGCCGTCATGGGCACGAAGCGAAGCAACACGCCGGCGTGGATGGTGAAATAATCCACCCCTTGCTCGGCCTGCTCGATGAGGGTGTCGCGGAAGATGTCCCACGTGAGGTCTTCGGGGGCACCGCCCACTTTTTCGAGGGCCTGATAGATGGGCACGGTACCGATGGGCACGGGCGAATTGCGGAGAATCCATTCCCGGGTCTCGTGGATGTTCTTGCCCGTGCTGAGGTCCATCACGGTATCGGTGCCCCAGCGGATGGACCACACCATTTTCTCTACTTCTTCTTCGATGGAGCTGGAAACAGCCGAGTTGCCGATGTTGGCGTTGATCTTCACCAGGAAATTGCGGCCAATAATCATGGGCTCAATTTCGGGGTGGTTGATGTTCATGGGGATAATCGCGCGGCCCCGGGCCACTTCGTCGCGGACGAATTCCGGGGTGATTTTGTCCTTGGGCGTATTCGCCCCCCAATTCATGCCGGGGTGCTGTTCGCGAAGGATAGCTTCCGCCTGTTCATGCTTCTCGTTTTCACGAATGGCGATGAACTCCATTTCGGGAGTAATGATGCCCTGGCGGGCGTAGTGCATTTGGGTAACGCACTTTCCGGCCTTGGCGCGGAGGGGCTTACGGCTGCGGTGGAAACGCAAGTTTTCCAACGCCGGGTCGTTTTCCCGCTTGAGGCCATACTCGGAGGTGATGCCGGGGAGTTCTTCCACGTCGCCACGATCCAGGATCCACTTGTTGCGGAGGGGATTGAGCCCTTTGTGCACGTCAATGTCCACGTCTGGGTCGGTGTACGGGCCGGATGTATCGTAAACCGTGATCGGCGGGTTCTCACCCGCGACACCATTGTTCCGTCCGGCTTCGGTGGCCGACAACATGATTTCGCGCATGGGCACCTGAATGGAAGGGTCAGAACCTTCCACGTAGACACGCCGGGACCCGGTGAAGGGGGTTCGCGTAATGCGGGCTTCTTCTTCGCCCTTGGCGAATACTTCATGTTGACTGGATGGAACTGACATGGGAAATCTCCGTAAAAACAAGCGACACGTGGACGTAACCCGCACAACGACACGCTTATTTCGGCGTGGAAGCTGCGCGAAGGTCCTGGATGCGCAATCAAACTCGAATAAAAGGCAGATCGGTGGACAATAATGCCCAACATACCACTGCGACCCCATGATCGCATTCCCGGGGCAGTGGAATCAATGGTACGGCCCGTTGGTCTTGATTCACGTGGCCTGTTGGCAAGCCCCCTGTCTTTGGTCCAGGGCTTATGAGAGTTTCTATGGTTTTGGG
>CAXBPH010000177.1:0-14447 GCA_963977445.1 uncultured bacterium
TTTCAATTGATGCCGGACGCCAGCTGCCCGCTTCCGCGACGACGGCAATACCATTGGTAGCATCGCTGGTCACGAAAGTGGGATGTTCATAGATGGTCTGGCCTGCCAGGGCGTTGGCCACCCCACCGCGGAAGGCAAGGCCAACAGGATAGGTAGTCAGACGGCTTGAGGGCACTTCGTCAAAGGTCGCGCCGCCGTCACCCGTAATGAGAATGCTTATCTCGAGCATGGGCGTACCGGCGATCTTCGTTGCCGGTGCCGTGCTCAGTGCACGGGCCTCATCCGCCCCTAACAAGGTAACCAAATCATTAGCGAGGACCGCGATCAGAACGCCGGACTCGCCGGGCTGCAGAATACCCCGTGAGACAAAGACCTCTACGGAAGAACTGGAATCACCATCGGGCTGCAACGAAATGTAGACGGGCTCATTGGGAAATGAAGAGTCCGCGTCGAATCGCACGACACCCGCGTTACGGGTCAATGCAGTTTCAGACACGGTCACTGCAGACAGCCACATGTCCCCATCATCAGCAAGCAATGAAAATGGATTGTTGGGCAATCCACTGTTTGCCGTGTCATCGGCAGCCCGCGCCTGGGTAAGGGTAAAGGTGGACGAGTCCTGCAAGGTACTGCCCGACGAATAGACCCGATTGGCCATTGCAACAACCGTGTGGCGACCGAGAGCGAGTTCGCCATAGCTACCGGCCATCAAGTCGTAGGGGGCTTCGGTTACCGTACCCACTAGTTGTCCGTCGAGGGTATAGGCGACCGAAGCCGTGTCGGCCTCACAGTTGGTTTCGCTGGAATAGAAAACCGGCGTCTGCGAAAGCCCCGGGGTGACTACAATCGTCGCACCCCCTTGTGGCTGCGTCATATTCAAGGAGGAAAGGGTGCAGTTTGCACCGACCCGGACCAGGTTTGCACGGGTTACGGTGTTTGACCCATCGTCGGATCGCACCGTAAGGGAGACACCAAAAGTTCCCGGCGTAGTAAACGTGTACGTGGGATTCTGGCTGGCACTCGTGCCACCATCGCCAAAATTCCAGGCCCACTCCGCAATCGCGGCTCCGCTGGTCGTAGACGTGTCCGTGAAGGTGACCGTCAACGGCGCGAGTCCGGAAGTGGACGTTTGGGTGAACCCGGCCACCAACGGATTTGGTATACCCGTCGTTGGACACCCAGCCAACATTAACCATGCCCCAACAAAAACCAACAACCCTACTACGTTTCTTCGGAGCAACATCACGGATAAACCTCCCGTTTGCTAATGTCTTTCTCTGTTCGCCGGGAACTGCTACCCGGTCGTTCTTCGAATTAAAGCTTTCGCCAAAGGCCTAACTATAGCCGAGAAGTCGGCATTTACGCAATCACAAATACGTAAAACCGCATTCTACCCAAAAACCGTCACGTATGACATAGCTGACTTGACGGCCGGTCAAGACCACGTGGGAGAGGACCTGAATTCGCCCACACCAAAATCTTTACCCGGCTAAACCTGCGCGGTATACTCTTCTTCTGACGAGGTGGGCGTTCCTCCGGTTACGGGGGCTGCCTCGGTAATAGCAGGTCGTGGCCAGCATAAAATAAAGGTTTTCTCATGGGTAAGATCGTTTCCGTTTCCCTATTCTTGTGTCTCCTTACCTGTGGCGTGTGCTACGGTGCCACGCCAACGCTGGAAGAAATTCGCACCAGCATGGACAGCACCTGGCAAGAGGTGAACTCCATGAGTGCCGATGTCACCATGAAATTTAACATGCCCGTCGGTGCCTCGGCCTTGCCCATCGCTGCGGTCGGCACCTTTGACTACCTCCGGGAAGACGGTAAAGACAAGTCACGTCAGCGGATCGCGGCCAAGGTGCCGGAACCCTTTGCCATGGAAATGAAGCTCGACATCCTCTTTGATGGTAAGAAAATGTATACCACCATGGAATTGATGGGTCAGAAATCGACCGATATCGGGGAACCGTCCCTCGAACAGGGCGCCCTCCCTCCCGGTGGCACACGGCTCCTCGACGCCCTGGAAAAGCACCTGGATCTTAGCGTGGAACCCAATGAAACCATCGATGGCCACGAAGTTTATGTGCTAATCGGGGTCCCGAAGGAGAAGGATGCCCCCGTGCAGAAGCTCAAAATCTGTATCGATAAAGCCATCGCCGCCCAACGCAGGACCGAAGTCTACCAACTCGACGGCACCGTGGGCGTCACGGTCTCCTTCACCAATTTCAAACAGAACACCCAGCCCGACCCCAGCCTCTTTGTCCCCACAAAATAGGCCAAAAGCCGCCCAGATTTAATGGTGGGTTGCCTGACGCACCGCCTACGGGGTACTGTAGGTCCTCATTGTGCCCCAAATCGGGAAGATAAACGGGAAATGGGGTATAAATCCCAATGGGTAAATCACGCAACCCCTATAATTGCACCGGGTTCGACAAGGTAAGCGCTGGCACAGTACTTGCTGCTCTATGGGGAACCTGCGGTATCGGCAGCCCAGGCAGGCCTGCCGCTGTGGGACCCCGGTAAATCGTAATCAAACGTCGCTGCCGTGACGGAGATCAGGAGGAGAAGAGCCGTATGGCTGTGGATGTCAATCAAATCAGTGCCCAGGTCGAACAGGAAGGGGCCCTGTTACAACAGGTTCGTTCCGAAGTCAAACGGGTCATCGTGGGCCAGGATAAACTCATCGACCGCCTCCTCCTTGCCCTCCTCTGCAATAACCACGTCCTCATTGAGGGTGTTCCCGGGCTGGCAAAGACCCTCTCGGTGACCACCCTGGCCAAGGTCGTGCAGTGCAGTTTCAACCGCATCCAGTTTACGCCCGATCTCCTGCCCGCCGACGTTATCGGCACCCTGATTTACAACCCGAAGGACGGGGGCTTCGTTACCAAAAAAGGCCCCATCTTCGCCAACGTTATTCTCGCCGACGAAATAAACCGCGCACCGGCCAAGGTGCAGAGCGCCCTGCTGGAAGCCATGCAGGAGCAACAGGTTACCATCGGTGATCAGAGCTACAAGCTGGCCGATCCCTTCTTCGTGCTGGCCACCCAGAACCCCGTGGAGCAGGAGGGCACCTACCCCTTGCCCGAGGCCCAGGTGGACCGCTTCATGCTCAAATTGCGCGTGGACTACCCCACCAAGGCCGAAGAGTTGCAGATTCTTCGTTCCCAGGCCCGGTCCACGGTCAAGAACGATGCCAACCCGGTTCTGGCTATTACCGATATTGCCCGCCTCCGCGATTTGGCCGATTCTATCTATATCGATGAAAAAATCGAAGAATATATCGTCAATCTCGTGGAATGCACACGTAATCCCGATGCCTTCAAGCTCGATATCGGCGACTACATCCGATATGGTGCCTCGCCCCGTGCCACGATTTTCCTGGCCATGGCGGCCCGTGGTCATGCCCTGCTCCAGGGCCGTGGCTATGTAACCCCCCAGGACGTGAAAAGCATCGCTCCCGACGTGTTGCGCCACCGGGTCGTGCCCACCTACGAAGCCGAGGCCGACGAAAAAACCGCAGAAGACCTGGTGGCCCAGATTCTCGATACGGTGGATGTTCCCTGATCATGAGCCCCCAAATAAAAGGCGTGATCTAAACCCCAGACAACCCGAACGACGCCCCATGATCTCTAAAGAACTTGCCAAAAAAGTCCGTTATATCCAGATCATGACCAATAAAGCGGTCAATGATGTGCTGGCGGGCGAGTACCATAGTGTATTCAAGGGGCAGGGCATGGAATTCGACGAAGTGCGCGAATACCAGCCCGGCGACGAGATCCGCACCATCGACTGGAACGTTACGGCCCGCACGGGACACCCCTATGTAAAGCGCTTCCGGGAAGAGCGGGAGCAAACCCTGCTCTTTCTGGTGGACCTGTCTGCCTCCGGCCACTTTGGCAGCATAAAGAATATGAAAAATGAGGTGGCCACCGAGCTGTGCGCCCTCCTCGCCTTTTCGGCCATAAAAAACAACGACAAGGTCGGTCTGGTGGTCTTCACGGAGACGGTGGAGCTTTTCATCCCCCCCGCGAAAGGCACGAGCCACGTATTGCGCCTCATCAGTGAATTGCTCCGTTTTGAGCCCCAGCGCAAAGGCACTAAAATCACGGCCGGCCTCGAGTATGCCGCCCGCATCCTCAATCGACGCAGTATCGTCGTGCTCATCAGCGATTTCTTCGACACCGACTATGAGCGGACCCTTCGCATATTGAGTCGTCGTCACGATCTCATCGCCGCATCGGTCAATGACCCCCGGGAATATGAACTTCCCAATGTGGGCCTCCTCGATTTGGAAGATGGCGAAACGGGCGAGCTGGTAACCCTCGACACAGGCAGTGCCGACATACGACGGGCTTATAAGGCCCGGGGCCTCCAACGGAGTGCCGAATTACGCGACACCTTTAAATCCATGGACATCGACCTCATTGAAGTCGGCACGTCCCACGATTATCTGTTGGATCTCATTCGATTCTTTAAACGCCGCGAACGGCAAAGACGGTAACCCCCCAGCTTCATGACTATGCCACGTATCCGGATACCAATGAGCCCCTTCAGGATGGCCGCCCCCCGCGCCATGACGCTGCTTCCCATGCTGTTGCTCGTCGTGATGGCCGCTGGTTGTGGCGGCAGCAAGCCAGAGAGCGAGACCACGCCGCCCGGACCCCATCAGGACTATGACCGGGGCCCCTTGCAACTTTCTCTCACTACCTCTGCCGATCCCATTTCGACGGTGGAGACCCTAACCCTCACCTTGAGCGCCACGCTGGATGAGGGCTTCGGCGTTCAATTCCCCGCCTGGCCCGAGCCCGTGGAGGATAGTGAGGAAGGCACGGAAGATACGCCTTCGGTCTTGCCGGAAAAAAACCTATTTACCCTGCTGAACTATGAAGACGGAGCACCCGTATTGCTGGACGACGGCCGTGTCCGTCGTGAACGCACCTACTTCCTGGAGCCCTTCCTCGAAGGCCCCTACACCATTCCTTCCCTGGAAATTCGTTTTGGCACCGAAAAGGAAGCCGAGGACACCTGGCACCGTCTCGATACCGATTCCCTGACCATCACGGTAGCCTCCGTACTCGCGCCCGATGCCGAGCCCGCCCTCCAAGATATTCTGGGGCCGGTTTCTGTGCAGAACCCTACGCCCTGGGGCTGGTACACCTTGTGGACCCTCCTTTTGCTGAGCGCCCTGGGCTACGCCTATTACTACCGTTTTGTCCGCGTCGTGCCCGGTCCCCCGCCACCGCCTCCCGTGCCGGCCCATACCCGTGCCCTCGAAGCCCTCGAAGCCATCCAACAGGAAAAGCTCGTCGAGAAGGGCCTGTACAAGGAATACTACATTCGCGTTTCCGACGTGCTCCGCCGCTACATGGAAGACCAGTTCGGCCTTCACGCCTCGGAGCATACGACAGAAGAGTTCCTACAGGACCTGCAACACAATGCCGTACTGGCCTTGCAGGAACAACTCCTGCTGAAAGAATTCCTCCGCCACTGCGACCTGGTCAAATTTGCCAAACGGGAACCCACGTCGGAAGAAATTCAGCACACCTTTGACACGTGCAGACAATTCGTCAAGGACACGGCAGCCACGCAAAAACTGGCGGCACCGAGCCCGCAGGCGGAGGCGTAGCCCATGCATTTCGCTTCTCCGCTGGCCTTACTCCTCCTGCTGCTGCTGCCGGGCGTGTACTACCTCAGTCACTACCGGCGCCCCCACGCGACCCTGCGATTTTCGGCAACCTCGCTGGCCCGGGCCGCCGGGGTGTCCACCCGACAAAAGCTGGCCCCCTTCCTCCCCTTCCTCCCCGTGCTCCGCTTTCTGGCACTGGCACTCTTCATCATTGCTCTGGCCCGCCCCCAACAGGGACAAGAGCGGGTCCGTGATCTCAGCAAAGGCATCGCCATCGAAATGGTCCTCGATCGCTCGGGCAGTATGGCGGAAGAAATGGACTTCGAAGGCAATACCCTCAACCGCCTGGAAGTGGTGAAACACGTTTTTGACGAGTTTGTTCAAGGTAACGGTCGCTCCCTCGGCGGACGTCCCAGTGATCTCATTGGACTCATCAGCTTTGCCCGCTATGCCGACACCATCGCCCCCCTGACCCTGGGACACGACGCCCTTTCCCGCCTGGTGGAAAAAGTCGAGCTCGTTCAGGTCAAAGAAGAAGACGGGACCGCCATTGGCGACGCCCTGGCCCTGGCGGCAGCGCGCCTCAAGACCGCAGAAGAAGCCCAACTGCGGGTCAACGCCAAACTCGGCAGCGATTATGAAATCAAAAGTAAAATCATCATTCTCCTAACGGACGGCCAGAGCAATTACGGCGACAACGATCCCGGTGAGGCGGCCCAGCTTGCCAAAGAGTGGGGCATCAAGATCTATTCCATCGGCATCGGCAACGACCCGAGCCAGTCGGTCATGCAAACACCCTTTGGTGCCATTGCCATGCCCCAGCAACGGACCCTCGATGAAGGCACCTTAAAGGGATTGGCCGACGTGACGGGCGGCATCTATCGACGGGCTGACACGGCAGAGGGCCTCCGCGAAATCTATGAAGAAATCGGCGAACTCGAAAAGAGCGAAGTCGAATCCCTTCGATACCTCGACTACAAGGAGCGTTTTGTACCCGTGGCGTTGGCTGGCCTGTTGTTGCTCGTATTGGAAATCGTCTTACAAAACACGTGGCTGAGGAAGCACCCATGAAGTTCTACGGTGTACCCATGTTCCATTTGTTCTGGCTCCTGCCCGTGCTCGTCGCGCTCTGGGGCCTGGCCCACTGGCGTCGCAAACAGGCGCTGGAACGTTTCGCCGTGGCCGAACTTCTGGGCTCCCTGAATCAGCGCATCAACAACGCAGCACGCATCTGGAAGCAAATTCTCCTCTTCCTCGCCATCGCCTTTCTCATTCTCAGCCTCGCCCGCCCTGCGTGGAATCCCCAACCCCGAATTGCCAGTCGCGAAGGGCGCGATGTCGTCTTTATCGTAGACGTCTCCCGAAGCATGCTGGCCGACGACCTCGCGCCCAACCGGCTGGAGCGGGCAAAGCTCTCGATTCGCGATTGTCTCGAAGGTCTGGACGGTGACCGCGTCGGACTCATCGCCTTTGCAGGCTCCTCGGTGGTGAAATGCCCCCTGACCATGGACTATGGATTCTTCCGCATGATGCTCGAAGAAATCGGGCCCAACGATATCTCCCGGGGCGGCACTCTCATTGGCGACGCCCTGCGCAAAGCCATCAGCGAAGTCTTCGACGAAGCCGATAAGGAATTCCGGGACATTATTCTGATTACCGACGGCGATGATCAGGAAAGCTTTCCCGTGGAAGCCGCGAAGTTGGCCGGTGAAGCGGGCATACGCATTATTGCCATCGGTCTGGGCGATGAGACCCAGGGGCAGCGGATTCCCATTACCGACGAACAGGGCCGTCGCACCTTCCTCACCTACCACGGCGAAGAAGTCTGGACCAAGCTGAATGCGGAAACCTTACGCGACGTGGCAAAAGCCTCTCACGACGGGGCCTATCTCAATGTCGCCACCGGTGCCTTCGATCTCAAAACCATCTATCAGGAATTTATCGCGAGTGCGAAAAAGAAGTCTCTCGAAGACGCGCGCATTACCGCCTACGAAGAAAAGTTTCAGGTCTTCCTCCTCATGGCCATCGTATTACTTGTCGCGGAAACCCTGCTCAGCGAACGGAAGCGAATTGCATCATGATTCGGCAACTCTTTTTCCATAAGTATCTCGAAAACATCCGCCATGGCCTGCCCGCCTGCGCATGCGCCCTCGCACTGGCCCTCCCCTGCATCGCAGTCGCCGGTCCCAACCGACAGGTGACGGACGCCAACGTCCTCTATGCCACGGGGCAATTCCAGGAGGCGCTGGATATTTATGATCGCCTGGCCGAAGAGCGACCGGACAATGCCGAGCTGAAATTCAATCAGGGTGCCGCCCAATTCAAATTGGGCAACCTGGAAGAAGCGCAATCGGCCTTTGAAGCGGCCGGCCAACTCAGCGAGAAGCCCGCCCTCCAGGCGCTGTCTTCCTACAACCTCGGCAATTGCGCGGGCCAAAAGGCCCAGTCCCTCGTCGAGGAAGACCCTGAAAAGGCCATCGAGACCCTCACCCAGGGAATTCGCCACTACAAAGACGCCCTGGCGAAAAACAGCAAGCTCACCGAAGCGGCAGAGAACCTGGAAACCACACGACGGGTTATCCAGCAGTTGCGGCAACAACAGCAGCAGCAGCAGGAACAACAGCAGGAACAACAGCAGGAACAACAGCAGAAGCAAGATGAGGCCAAAGAAAAGCTGGACGAACTCATCGAGGAGCAGGAGCAGAATAAGGACGCCTCACAGCAGGCCGCCGAGCAGCAAGAAGACCCCAACCAGCCCGATCCCAGTCAACAACAGATGGATGAGCAGGCGAAAAACCAGCAGTCCACCCGTGAAGATACTGAAGAGTTGGCCGATTCCATGAGTGAAGACCAGGAATCCCCTTCGCCCATGGACGAAGCCAAAGAACACGCAGAGAAATCGGCGGAGAAGCAGAAAGAAGCGGAAGAACATCTCCGCAATCAGGAGCCCGAGAAAGCCAACGAAGCCCAGGAAGAAGCGCTGGACGAATTGAAGCAGGCCCGGGAATCTCTGGATCAGGATCAGGAATCTGACGAAGAACAACAGCAGGATGGCGACTCAAAAGACGGTGAGAAGGAAGAGAAGAAACCTTCGGAACCGAAGGAAGATTCAAAGAAGCCTGAAGACGCCGACAAATCTTCGGAGTCCCAGGAAAGCAAGGCCGAGGAAATGAATGAAGTGGCGCCACCCGATGCGACGGCCCGTGATATCCTCGAGCAGGAAAAACAAAACAAAGAAATTCGCGCCCTTCAGCAAATCGTAAGCGGGCAGCCTGTAGATAAGGACTGGTGATATGACGGCCCCATTACATCGATATCGAATGTGGTTTCTTCTTGCCCTTATCATTTCCTATGTAGAGGTGGTTGCAGCCCAGTCCGAGATTTCGGTCAGCGTTGGCGTCGAGTCGCAGGATGTGGTCGTGGGCGAACCCCTGACCTATCGCATTCAAATCGAGGGCACCAACGACGTGGAGGCTCCGGATCTCGCCAGCCAGACCGACGATTTTGACGTGCAGTTTACGGGCCCCCAACGGAGCAATGGCCAGTCCATTACCATGATTAACGGCCGCACCACGACCATTGTCAGCAAAAAAACCATTCTCGACTTTCAACTTACCCCACGACGTACCGGCACCCTCGTTATACCCGCCACCGAAGTCATGGCCGACGGCAAGCCCTACGCCACCCAGGCCGTCCCGATTAAGGTGGGCGAACCCCGGCCCAACACGGACTTCTATCTCGTGGCCGAGCTTTCGAAGAATACCGGCTATGTGGGTGAAGCCATCTATTTGAAAACAATTTTTTATGTGGGCAAGCAAATTGGTGACCTGAATTTTTCCATGCCCGTCCTTTCTCTCGATAAGCTGGACACCAAATCCATTCCTGCTACCGCCGGCAGTGGTCAGGATCCCTTCGATTTTGAAATCGCGGGCCAGCGCGTCTCTGCCAAGCGGGGCCAGGGCACCTACAACAACGCATCCTTCACCACCCTGACCTTTCGCCAGGTGCTTATCCCCAAAAGCGAAGGTACCATCACCATTCCCAAATCCCTCGTCTCTGGCCAGGTGGCAACAGGGCGACGCGTCCGAAGCCGTTCTTTCCTCGGTGGCCTGACTCAGGAAGTGGAAACCATGGTCGTCGCCACGGAAGAACTGACCTTGACGGTCAAACCCCTGCCCGAAGACGATAAGCCAGCGAATTTCTCCGGCCTGGTCGGCGCCTATTCCCTCGCGACCACCGCCAGCCCCACTACCGTCAATGTGGGCGACCCCATTACCCTCAATATCGTTATTTCCGGATCAGATTACATCGAACATGTTGATCTCCCGCCCCTCCAACAGCAACAGGAGCTCGCCGCCAATTTCCGTATTCCCCAGGAAATGGCCCCGGGCATCGTGCAGGGCGTCAGCAAACGTTTTACCCAGACGGTCCGGGCACAGCACGCTACGGTCACCGAAATTCCGCCCCTCCAACTCTCCTATTTCAACACCGAAACCGGCAGCTACGACACCCTGTCGAGCAACCCCATCCCCTTGACCGTTCGTGAGACCACCATGGTCACCGCAGACGACGCAGAAGGCTTTCAACCCGCCCGCGAGACGGTGGAACACCTGCGGGTAAACGAGGGCATCGCCCATAATTTCACCGACGAATCCACCCTCACTCCCCAGCGCTTTGGCCCCACCGTATGGCTCCGCACGACGGGTTCCTGGCTCTTCTTGCTCGTGCCGCCCTTCCTCTTTGCTGCTTTGGTCGCCCTGCGATTCATTCAGGCACGGGGTGGTCTCTTCGCTACGGATCGTCGGCAACAGAACGCCCTGCCCACCTTGGAAGCCACCCTCCAGGGACTCGATACGTCCCAGGAAGTCTATGGACCCGTCCTCGATGGGTTGCGCGAATTTCTGGGCACCCGTCTGGAACGTCAGGCCAGTGCACTGACCTTTTCCGATACGGAACCCCTCCTGCACCGTCGGGGGGTGAGCGAGGCGCAGATTCAGACGCTGAAAGCGCTCTTCGAAGAATGTGAAGCCCATCGCTATGCGGGTGCGTCAGGTGCCTCAACCGAAAATGCGGGTTTTGTAAACCGTGTATTGGATTGTGCCCGCGCGCTGAACAAGGAGTTGGGAAAATGAGCCACCCAATCCGATTAATGATTGCCCTCTTCGTTGCCTTTGTCACTTGCTGCGGTCCCCAGGCGACTGCCGCCGCTATGGAACGGGACACCCAGCTCCGCCTCCTCAACGAGGCCACCGAAGCCTTCCGGAACGGCAATGAACTCCTCAGCACCGATAAGGAGGGCGCGCAAGATAACTACGAGAAAGCCACCCTCCGCCTGGAGCGGATCATTCGCGAAGGGGGTGTGGAGAATGGGAAGCTCTACTACAACCTGGGCAACATCTGGTTTCAACGGGGCGACCTGGGCCGCGCACTGGTCAACTATCTCCGTGCCCAGCAATACATGCCCAACAACGTGCAGCTCCAACAGAATCTCAGCTTCGTGCGCCAGCAGCGCGCCGATTCCTTTCAGGAATCAGAAAAGCGCAAGGTCCTGAAGACCCTCTTCTTCTGGCACTATGATCTGGCGTCCCAGACCCGACTGACGCTCTTCAGTGGCCTCTTCCTGCTGCTTTGGGTATTGGCCACCCTCCGTCTCTTCTGGAAACGGCGGGAGCTCAGCGTCGCCGTGGCCCTGTGCGCAATGCTCTCGGGCCTGCTCTTTATCTCCCTGAGTATCGAGGCCTCCCAATACCGCAACAACCCCAAAGGCGTGGTCGTTGCGGATGAAAGTGTGGGACGCAAGGGTGATGGCGAAACGTACCAGCCCAGTTTCAGCGAACCCCTTCACGCCGGCACGGAATTTACCGTCCGGGATGACCGGGGAAGTTGGATTCTCGTGGCCCTGGCCGATGAGCGCACCTGCTGGTTGAAACGTAGCGAAGTGGCCCTGGTCCAGGACAACGTGGGCAGCGACGCGGCAACGTCCTGAGTCCTCCCCCCATGCCGGGCATTCTCTTGCAAAGCTCGAACGCGGGCGACGAACGGCCAACGCACCGGCAGCCTGACCGCTATCGCCTAGAAAGCAGCCTGCGCTCCCAAGCTCCAAATCTGGACGCTGGAGACCAAATGACTTGGAAAATGTCCGAGATGAATCTTCGCTTAGTTAGGCGATTAGCGCCCGCAAGGCGTCGAGGGCCGCTTGGAAATCCGGGGGCGGCGGTGCCGAAAGCGTAACACGCTCTCCGGTCCGGGGATGGGTAACACCCAAGCGCTCCGCATGAAGGGCCTGACCTATCAAACCTTTCAGGGCAGCCCGTAGTTCGTCGGAAATATTCCAATGGCGATATTCGTATTCACCATAGACCGGATCACCCAAGACAGGGCGATTGGCAAAGCGCATGTGTACACGAATCTGATGGGTGCGGCCCGTCTCCAATTTGAGACCGACAAGGGAAGCAATCCCGAATCGCTCCAGCACCTCAAAATTAGTCACCGCATCCTTCGCCCGAATACCCGTCACTGCCATGCGGCTCCGGTCACTGAGACTACGGCCGATATTGGCGTTGATACGCCCTCTGTTTTCCTGGAATTCGTCCCGAACCAGACAGAGATACTGACGCTCAAAGGTATGGGCCGCCGCCTGGGCAGACAGGTGTTTGAAGGCGGGCTCGTTTTTCGCTACGACCATCACACCCGAGGTGTCCCGGTCGAGCCGATGCACAATACCCGGGCGAATAAAGTCTTCGCCCGCCCGCTTGAAATCAGGGCACGCATGGAGAATGGCATTGACGAGGGTACCCGTATGATGACCCGGCGCAGGATGGACTACCATGCCCGACGCCTTGTTCACCATGACCATATCTTCGTCTTCGTAGAGTATGTCGAGGGGAATGTCTTCCGGCTCGGGCCACGACGAAGGCGAGGGCGGCACATCGATGGTCAGGGATTCTCCAGGCACCATTGTGCGGCTGGGCTTGCTGACAATCTCACCGTTAACGGTTACCCGATTGTCTTTAATTAGTTTCTTTATGAAAGAACGGGTGGCATCTTCCACCACCCCGGCGAGATAGACATCCAGGCGGAGTCCACCGTCTTCTTCTTCCGTTATACAATCAATAATTTCGCTCAACGTGTTCGTACTTTCTATCGGCGCGTGTGCGCAACCTGTCTATCCGTGGATGTCACGAAAATGCATTACCGCGGCCATGAAATCATCCCCCAGAAAATGAGGGAGATAGTCGCCGGCCTCCTCGGCCTCTACCCGTGCGGAAACGGTCGTAATCGCCTGGGCCAGCAAATCCACCATGACACACCAGAGGTCATAGTTATCCCGCCAGTAGGCCGTATCCGATTCCAGCACAGCCACCATCAAATCACCCTCATGGAGGGCCGCCTTTTGAAAGGGGTCCGACATGAGACGGGCAATCGCAGCGGGTATGGTGAAACGCGGACTTACTTTCCACTGCAGCAATTGCAGTAACTCTC
The DNA here is from genome assembly GCA_963977445.1 of uncultured bacterium. Lineage (GTDB taxonomy): Bacteria > Hydrogenedentota > Hydrogenedentia > Hydrogenedentales > JAEUWI01 > JAEUWI01. The sequence goes on from CAXBPH010000177.1 coordinate 13,106, forward strand.
CGGGATTCAGCTTGCCAACGGGCTTGGTCGCCAGTGCAGCGGCATGGGACGGGGCGTCATACTCGTCTACCGAGAAGGTCCAGTCTTCGTCTTCCAGCGCCGCAAGTGAACGGGAGCTATCAAAGGCGATGGGATTATCCATGGAAAGTCCTCTCTATGCGCAACGCCGTCGAAAAAGAGCAGGAGCCGCCATGTGAGAGTCCCGCCCTGCAGACGACATACCAGACGCCATTCCGGGCAACCCCCCAATTATAGCATGAACGGCACGGGGAGGTACTGATTTTAAGGTCGAGTAGATACGTGGAGTCCAAATTTCTTTATACGGACACCCACCCATGCTACACTATGGAGGTCCCCCTGTATTGGGGGAACATCATGAATTAGCACCTGCTTTCATCCCCGTCGGTGGCCTTTTATCTATTCATAGACCCCACCGGCGGCAACCACAGCAGGTGCACGCAAATCCCATGGCCTACCCCATGAAACCATGGAGGGGGTGCCTCGGTCCGATTGTAGTACCCCCGTCACTGGAAGCAAGGAGAGCGCGCCCATGATAACCCGTCTACTTTGTCTGATTTTCCTGGCCACGGCCATCAGTACACCCGCCCTGGACAGTGAGCTCATTTTCCCCATGGACCCCAAGCATAACCATGGGTCCAGCATCATCGAAACGCCCTCGGGTGATCTTTTGGCCTGCTGGTTTCATGGTTCCGGCGAGCGAAATTCAGACGATGTATTGATTCAGGGCGCGCGAAAGCGAAAGGGAGAAAGCACCTGGAGTGCACCCTTCCTCATGGCCGACACCCCCGAATTGCCCGACTGTAATCCCGTCCTCTTCATGGATCCCCGGGGCACCCTGTGGCTCTTCTGGATCGCCGTGCAGGACAATGAGTGGGGCGGCTCCCTCCTCAAGTACCGCACCACCAACGACTATGACGGAGACGGACCACCGGCCTGGACCTGGCAGGACACCATCCACACCCGCCCCCTCAACCTCGAGCCAAAAATGACGGCCACTCTCGACCAGATTGAAACGGAGTATGCCCCGCTCCTTACCGAAAACCCCCGCATTCAAGGGATGCTGGACGCACTTCGGGAAACCTTGCCAAAGAAAATCCACCGGCGCTTGGGCTGGATGACGCGCATTCACCCCATTATGACCAGTGAAAACCGAATCATGCTCGGTCTCTATTCCGATGTATGGAACACCTCCCTCGCCGCCTTCACCGAAGACTGGGGCAAGACTTGGACCACGGGCGAGCCCATCCTGACGCCCCAGCTCGGTAACATCCAGCCCGCCTTTGCCCAACGTAAGAACGGCGATATCGTCGTGTACATGCGC
>CAXBPH010000178.1:0-14380 GCA_963977445.1 uncultured bacterium
GGGAGGTATTGTCGAGTTTCCGAAAGGCTTTCTCTGCCATTTCCTTCGACATATCGCCGAGGTCCAAATGAAATTCTGCCCCGCATTTGTTACAGGTGGTCTTGATGTACATTGGCTTCTCCTTTTCGAAACTGGTTGGAAAATGAAAAAGCTCCCCACCGTCCGTGTTGGAAGATGGGGAGACGATTGAAATAAGATTCGTATTGGATTAATTGACGAGGGAGAGGAGCTGTGACGCCTTGGTATCCAGCTCGGTACGTTCCCCGGCATTGGGATTCTTTCCTGCCAACCGGGTGAGGGCGTCCACGATGCTGAAGATGGTGAATTTCCCGTTCTGTTCGGCAATCTTCAGGGCTTCCTTGGCCAGACTCTGATTGAAGCCCCGTTTGGTGAGGAATTTCAGGGCTTCTTCGTCATCTTTGCCCAACTTTTCCTTCATGGCTTTCTTGATGACGTTGGCAAAGCCATCCCGGCGTTCATCACGTTTCTTGGCCAGTTGCTCAATGTGGTAACGAATGGGGTCCAAGCTGTCGTGGACGCGGGCTGTATGCTTGCGGGAGAATTCAGTGACGTCGGTAGCATCCCAAACGATGTGGTTTTGACACACCGCCTGGAACCAGAAGGTCTGAATACCTACCGTGCGTTTGCCAACTTCTGAATTCCAGAGAAAGAATCCTGGCGCGAAGGCTTCTCCCTCGATTTCCGTCCAGCCGGTGGGGTCGATAAGAAACACGAACATGTCCTGCTCTCCGCAGTAGAGACCGGAACCTGCTCCAACAGCTGTCTGGGCCGGTTGGAAGTCCACAGCAAATTCATTCACCGTAGACAACAGGTCAGCATTGAATAAGCGGGTGTAGGTTGCACCGTGGATGGAACGTAACTGGTCACCGTCTGTGAGGAACTGCATGGGCTTCGTTCCACCTGGCAGCGTATCGAGAAATACATCGACTGCCGTTTTGGGCGACACTTTCTTGACCGTGTCCTTGGCGATACCGGCGATTTTGCAGAGTTGGGTGAAACTCCAATTATTGAGCGTGTGGTTTCCGTCTTCACCCAAAGACAGCATGGGGACATGGTCTTCCAGGATGGGTCGAATGTTACTGGGCGCGTGCCACTTCTCCACAGCATTTTGCTTCTGTTCATGGCAGTGGTTGTAAAGGGTTCTGAGGTCAGGGAAAACTTCATCCGGGGATCGATTGAATAATTCGTCGTGTGCTTTCGTCAAGTTGGGCATTATTGTAACTCCTGTTGGTTGGGTGAACATGGGTTGTGCATGTCGGCATAAGCAGCTTATTTACAACGGCTTATACAATTTCTCCGACATATTCCCACCAGGAATTGATATATATAGTGCTTCTCGGGAGGCGTAGCTGGGGAAGATTGCCGAATATCCGGTATTTTTGGACCCAGTGAATGGAGTGTTGGGTATTCGGGCTGCAGAAAATGACCGTTGGAAGCGCGGAGATAGGAGGCTAAAGTACACAATTTGTGAAAAACTGGAGGGTTCGGAAGCTATCGATCGAACAAAAGAACACTTAAGCTACTGGCGTATCAGTAGTTAAATAACTTGATAATGTCGTCAAAATATAGTGTGCCGTTTTTATTGAACCTAACCCAGAATACTTGAGACAATATATGTACGCGGTTGACGCCGGGTTCGAAAACGTTGGAAAGCTTGGAATTGGCCGAGATTGCCAGAAGTATCGGAGGATATAAAATGATGTAGCGCAAAGATGAATACTCGCCCACGCTCGGATGCCCTTCAATCCGATGTACGTGGCCATATTTTAGGGCGATTTTATACTACGAGGTCCACGGATTGGACCTCCTCTAGAGGCATGCGAATTCTTATCATGCTGAAGTCTGAGCGCAAAGCTCGACGCTTTTTCCGGCCCCTGAGCCGTTCATATTAGATTGCGAAATTAAAAATTTAACCACGAAGGAGTGCCCATATCCCCTCGTTGGACCGTGTCATTGACCAGAGTCGTTGCCGTTGTGCCTGCTTGGCAGCATTGGCAACTATGCACTTCTTGGCATCACCACGGTGTCCAGCCCCGATCATCCGGCGAGGTACGTCTTTCCGTATCGCTTGGCCCCGTCGGTCGGTCGCACCCCCCCGAGGGAAAGCCCCAATTACTGACAGTCCATTCTCACTAAAATTTGAATACCCAAAAATCATCGCCAACGCTGTTGGTTGCCAGCCGTAAGCGTCCGGTGAACGGCATCTTCCACCGCGCGGTCAGTCCGGGATTGGCGAAGCACGTGAGGGTTCTCATTTCACCCTTGCTTGAGACGCGAACCCACTCGTAACTTCAATAAAAATAATGGTTTAGATTGATTTCAACTAAAGAGAAAAGGAGTTAGACGATGTCTGACAAAAAGAAGAATGGTAAACGCGAATGCATTTCGAAAGAAGAGGCACAAGAGCTGTTGCAGTCAGAAACTGCAGGGATACGGACCTGCATGCGAAATGGTCTGAAAAACGATATTGCTTTGGGAAAAGACGCCGAGAATGGCCTTATGAAACTTGATGGCTATGCTAACCGCAATGACTTGAAGAAGACGTGGCTTGACGAGAATATGGGGCGTCAGAAGAGTAGTGTGGGCGACAAGAGACGTCTGTACCGGCTGTCCACGGGATATTTTTCGAAGGAGATTGATAGAGTAGACCCCGTGGCATTGGCCAAGATACCGCCCTCCCTGCTACATCATGCTCTATCGAAAATGGAGGCTCGTCACAAGACCGATATGGGTCAATGGAATAAGCCGGGTATCAAACTGATTGGCATTGAGTTCCAAACGGACAAACTGATTCTCTCGTTCGATCATACGGACAAAAAATACAACCTCGCAGAATTGAAGGTGGCTGAGCTGAAAGCCCTCGCAAAAGGGGAGCACATACGGAACAAGACGCCTGGCAAGTGCAAGTCGAACAAGAACTTATTGGAAATACTAATGGACCTGAAGAAAGAGCACGACAGGGCGCTTCAGTACATCAGCGAGAAGGGGCACGACGAGTTCAGAGCCAAACCTATTCCCGGCTTGGAGTCGGTTTTGGACACAGGCGACCAGGAGGGTGAACCGGCTGAGCCCAAGGTCAACGAGGAGGCCCAACATCTTGATGCGGTGCCGACCAAAGGCGAAGAAGTACCCTCTGCCATCCAAAATGCTGAAGTGCATTCCGAACAGAACCAAGATGACTTCGAAATCGAAGACGATGTCGAGGATGACTACGATGCCTCGGAGGCGGAGGCCAGTACTCCGACCCAAAGGAGGGCCTTACCTAGCCCGCAACCGCCATCTGACGGCCGGTACAGATCACTTGCGGCAACTCCGGAAATTCCCTCAAGGGCCGCAATTAACCGGGAGGCTTCGTCATGCCTTCTCCCGTCGTAGAATTGTTGAGTGTGGAGTCTCCGATTGAGTTGACACCATTCGGGCCATACCTTTCCTCATCTGGTGACATTTAGGAAGCGCTGGCGCGGCTGGTCTAAAGAGGCCAGCCGCGCCTCCTAGAATCACATACAGGCGGTGCGCTACACCTTAGCGCTGTAGGGCTGCTAGCCCCCTGTGTTTGATTCATCTACAAATCGCCGACGACACAGCTGTGTGTGCTCAACAAGACCAAAGGAACTCCAGAATGATTTATTCGGACTCGATCTCATACAAACCGCTCGACAAGCACGAGCTAAGAAACGTTACGAAGCAAACCATCGGAATGGCCAGGGAAATCTACCATCTTGAGAGCCTTACCAAAGGCAAAGAGGCGGGCGAAGACCGACTGAGATGCCGCTATAGTCGAAAGCTGATGCTGGACAAGGCTGTGCAGTATTGGTATGCCAAGCTCCACGAGTCTTACGCATTGCCAGACAATCATGGCAGATCACGGGTTGACCTCGATTATCTGTACTCAATCGACGTGTGGATTCTTGAAGCTTTTCTGCCCTTACTCGTAAAGGATGACGAACGGGGAAAACGTGGCCACGACACTGCTATCAAGTGTGGCCACGAATCTATCACAATAAACTACTGCCGCGATGGCGAAGAAGAGCTTTTCGTGGCCGACCTGAAAGACTTCGACGTTGATCAGGTAGAGGGGCTCCGCATGGCGGAACTAGGTTGTAACTACTTGATACTGTATTACGATAAGGTTGACGGCGAATACACCGACAGGATTGGCCGCCCTTCATATGATATTGGCGAGGTTGGGGTCCCGGACCTGAGCTACTACCACGGTTCGGACGACTATGTGACCCATGGTACGCTAATAGAAACGATATTTTATGATCAGTACCTGCCGCCGGAATAGATACGCTCAAGCACCATCGTCACGTGACTTGTAGAGAAATAGAGAAAGGCGTGGTTGGTCGGCTACGACTGGCCGCGCCTTTCTCTTTATTTAGGAGTGGCGCGGAGATACCGATCTAAAACGACGGACCACGTCGCCTGGCCACTGAGGATGCAGCTGCCCATTACTGCAACTCAAACCAGAAGTAGCAAGCGTGTAACGGGTAGATTGTACATTCCCAACGGAGGCGATTCTCCCGATACAGAGAATAGGGTAATGCTGTACCTCGGGTAACGGAGCGGTAACGGAGACACAAGCAAAGAAAAATCGCCCAACGACTAGTTTCGTAAGTCGTTGGGCGATAGAGGTTTAATGGTAGCGGAGCAGGGACTCGAACCCCGGACACTCGGATTATGATTCCGATGCTCTAACCAACTGAGCTACACCGCCTTAAAGGAGGGCGAAAGAATAGCATAAAAAATAGGGTACTTTCCACTATTTATTTTTGGCAGGGTCAGATCGACTGTTTCGCCGTCTGGGAGCCGGGTGCAACATGGCAACGGGGGTTCTCTCAACTAATCGGGGGGAAAGGGTCTTGTGACATGAACCCGGTACGCGGAAGATGATATAGTGCGAATTGTTCGTGGAATTCTGCAATGGGGTCGCTGAATTTCGATTGCGGGGGCGTAGGGACCTTGGCGTTAACACCATGGAGGCCGGCCGGTGAACCACAGGTACCAGCCACAGGCAACAGATATATCTACAAAACTTTATTGGACGTTTTTCTTCGGCATCGTGCTGGGAACGGCGTTGGGATATGGCCTTCGGGGCGCCCGGGAAGAGCGGGTTGCGCCCCCCGTCGATGTGGCGGAAGTCACCTCGGTGGCACCTTCCGAGGCTGTGGAAACGGATACACCGCCGGTCCCGGCTGAACCGGCACACGCGGTTGAGCCCGATCCAACACCCGTGGAGCCCGTTGCCGTCCCTACCGGGCCCTTTAACCCGGATGTAAAGGGCATGTGGCCCGCCCGCCATGTTATCGCGGGCGTGAAGGGCACGATGGCGTCCGTCGAGACCCTGGAATGGCTCAATACCTACAAGCCCGGTGGCGTGTTGTTGGGACCGGAAAATATTGAAGATCCCCTGCAGTTGGGCGCGCTCGTCTTGCAGATCAAGAATGCCGTGGGTCTGGGTACGACCATCAGCGATCCCCCCATTATCTATTACCAGGATGAAACCCAGCCTTTGCCGAAAATTGCGGCCATTCTTGAGATGGCTGATGGCGATACGGCGAGCACGGTGACCGAGCAGGCCCGTGCGGCCCGTGCCAATGGCATCGGTGTTTTTCTCGCACCGCCCCTCGATATTTATGTGCCGGGCGTTTCCGCCGAGTCTCTTAAGATGACCGCGCTGGGCAGTCAGCCGGGTGATGTGACCCGTGCGGGCCTCGATTTTGCACGTCAGATTAAGGCCGGCGGCGTCTTGCCGGTGGCCTCTCACTTTCCCGGTGCGGGCCTGGCGGTCCGTCGTGCCGATGGGCTCTGGCAGATTCCGGGGGAACAGATGGACGGTCTGATAGCGGGGATGCAGCCCTTTCAGGATGCCATTGCTACGGGCATTCCCGGCCTGTTGGTGGGGCACATGGCGGTTCCGGGCATCGACCCCGATAATCCCGAGCGCGCTGCGTCTCGTTCACCCAAGTTACTTCAGATTCTGCTGCGCGAAAAATTCGGGTATACGGGCGTCGTGTTGTCTGACGACCTCGGTCGGGATCCCCAGCTGGGCGAACTCCCCCTCGAACGTCTCGCCGTGACGGCACTGGTCAATGGCTGCGATGCGGTGATTGTGAAAGAGGCCGACGGGGATAAGTTACAGGAAATCTGTGGGGCCCTGGTACGGCTCGCCGAACGCCGCGATTTTCCCACGGCCCAGTTGGCTGCCAGCCGTAAGCGTCTCGATGACTGGCAAGTCCAGTTGGGGAAGGCACCGGCACCCACGGCGGCACCGGAAGAAAAAGCACCGGTGACGGTTGTGGCTGAGAACACCGACGAGGCCACCCCCGCGGCAACATCGCCCGATGATGGGAACGTCGAAGCGGCACCTGCCGACATGGCCATCCCTGCTCCCGATGAGAACGCAGAAACGAAGGTGGACGTTGCGAAGCCCACCGAAGATACCCCTCCCGTTGAGGCCGCCTCCAACCCCGTCGTGGATGAGAAAAAGCCCATGCCGGCCGAAGAGAAAAAGAGCGAAGAAATCGTGGTAGCGTCGGATACGCCCATGGTGGAAACGGTCGTTACGTTGCCCAAAGCAAGCACCGACCCGAAGGCCGCGAAGACAGAAGAAAAAAAGGCCATGCCTGAGGTGGTGGTGATCGAGGCCCCGAAAACAGACGAGAAGGCGGAGGAGAAAAAAGCGAATCCGGAAAAAGAGCCCGTAGCGGAAGTCAAGGTGGCTGAGGACGCTGGCAACGATGAAGCACCGACCGGTGAATTCCTGGAACACAAGATAGAAAAAGGGGATTCTCTGAACCTGCTCGCCAAGCGCTATGGTGTTAGTGTCGACGATTTGATGAAGTGGAACAATCTTAACGATCAGACCATAAAGTACGGCTACAAACTGAAAATTAAGCAGGCCTCGGGCAGCGATACGCCCGACACGGCAGCGAAGGCGACGGAAGAAGAAAAGCCCGTTGCTGTTGCCGATGCCAAGAAAGAAACGCCTGCATCAACAGAAACGATGGCACCTGTTGAAGAGGCCATCGAACTCGAAGCCATCGACGGGTCCGCTGCATCGGAAGAACCTGCCACCCCGTCGGCGCTGAAGGGTTCGGAGCCCACGGAGGCCCCGGCCGCTCCAGAGAAGAGTCCAACGCCCCAGCCCAAGAACACCGACAAGCGAAGCCACACGGTTGCTGCGGGTGATACGGTGGCCTCCATCGCCGATACCTTTGGCGTCAGTTCCGAGGATGTGGTGGCATGGAATGGCTTGAAGGATAGCAAGACCCCGCCGGAAGCCGGGGGTACCCTCGTGGTCTATCTGCCCATGGCCGCGGCCGATGAGAAGGAAGACGGTGACGATGACGCCTCGTCGGACACGGAAACCTATGAAATACACGTTGTGAGCTCGGGCGACAACCTGCGACGTATTGCCCAGAAGTATGGAGTCACCCAAGCGGCCCTGATGGAGCTCAATAAAATTAAAGAGCCCGATCACGTGCAATTGGGTTGGAAACTCAAGATACCTAAGAAATAGGCCCGTCTCCAGTCTCCGGGTACAGTTACCGATTGATTTCCGAACCGATTCCAATGCACGTCGACACGTTGCAATCGGAAACTGTCCCCACGTGTCCAAGAAATAGTAAGCGTACGTGGAGTGATTTAAAAAGGACGAAGATTCATCCCAAACATTTGCCAAGTCAGTTGGTTTCCATTTTTAGATTTGGAGCTTGGGAGCGCAGGCGGCTCGCCTGCATTACGTCGAAGACGTAAAAGCAACGTGCCTTCGGCCCGGGGCAGGCGGGCCGCCTGCGCTCCCAATTGTCAAAGGCTACTTTAATCGATAGTGGCCCCGCCGCAAATACGTTGAGCTTTTGCAGGCACGTGCATACATTACCTAAACTAACGAGCTGAATTTGATCGAGGACTATTTTCGCTTATTCAGATGTGCAGGTGTTACGAAGTCGGTCATAACCCCAAACTCAGGGGGCGTCAATCCGGTAGAGGGTCGATTCGGTCCGAATGAAAATGGCGGAACCCGAAAGGGCCGGTGACGCGAAGGTGCGCTCACCCAGTACATTTTCAGCGAGCTTTTGAAAGGTTTTTCCCGCCGCGACCACGGTGGTGGTGCCTTCTTCGCTGGTCGCATAGATCCGCCCGTCGGCATACACCAGCGACGCCGAGTATTTTCCACCGATATCTTCGCGCCAGTGGACCGACCCCGTCTCCACATCCACGCAGGAAAATTCACCGCGGTCGCTCACGAAATAGAGCTCATCACCGAGCGCAATCATGGATGGCGTGTGGGGTGAGCCATCCCCCGAAGTCCACGCAACGTGGGTTTCGGTAACGTCACCTTCACCGCCAGTTCGAATGGCATAGATGCTGCACGGGCGAATGAAACCGGTCGTCACAAAAATTAATCCATGGGAAAACACCGGCCGGGGAACGATGGAAAATCCTTCGCCATAGTCAACCCGCCAGACTTCCTTGCCATCGGCAATATCGAAGGCACCAACGAAACCGCTGCCCACACTCACAGCCAGGGCCCGCCCCTTTTCCTCCACCACCAGTGGGGTGCTGAAAGAAAACTTCTTGGAGGCGTCAGTCCGCCGCACGGTCTTCCACGCGACATCGCCCGTTTCCTGGCTCAGGGCAACAATAAAGGGCGCATTGGTATCATCGCAACTGAAAATCAATTTGCCCCCATGGAGCACGGGCGATCCGCCGTTCCCGTGGGGCGTGTCATAGGCCAGGGTCGACTGGCGCCAGATGACTTTTCCTGACGTATCCAGGCAGGCTGTTCCCATGGGGCCGAAGTGAACATATAGTCGCCCGTCTTCCACAATAGGGGTGGGGCTGGCATACCCATTCTTCGGGTGCTTCTGGGAGCGACCGCCGATGTGAAACAATTCTACGTCCCAGAGAATTTCGCCCGTCTCGCTGTTCACCCGAAGGGCGCGCAGGGACTCCAGGTTATCTCCCCCATCGTCGAGGGCCGTAGTCAGATAGAGAGCGCCTTCATAGAGCACCGGAGAGGACCATCCGGTGCCGGGCATAGGGCGCTTCCAGGTGACATTCTTTGTTTGGTCCCATTCGAGTGGAGGCGTGGCACTGTCGGACACCCCTTGTCCCGTAGGTCCACGAAACTCGGGCCAATCATTGGGCGCCGATGCGTCGATGACCGCCGCAAAAATCACGAGACTAACGAGTGCCAGCATACGTTGAACACGGAGGCCCATGGATACACCTTTCCGATGTGAAGTGCCTGAATCCGCCCAAGGCGCATAGATTCGCTTCAGCCGGAAAATTCAGAATAGCACACCGCGCGATCGAACTCATCTTGGCTTGGGACCGAAGCATGGGGACCAATAATTGATTTTTGACTTAGGGTGGACTATGTTGGGGCAGTCCGGGGCGGAGACATGAGATTTCCATTACAACCCAGACAACCAGTCATAAAGGCGATTCCATGCGTGTAGGTATTCAAACGTGTTTTCTCTTGTTGCTCCTGACCACCCTGAGCGTGGCGAACAGCAAGGCAGATGAAGCGCCACCGGGAGTGCCTCGTCCGCAGCTGGAGAAAGACCTTGCCGACGTCAATGAACGCATCACCGAAGCACCATCGCCCGAACATCATATTCGGGCGAGTCTGCTATTCCGACTCGGAAGATTCAAAGAAGCCATTGCCGACTACGACACGGCAGCACGCCTCGGACGGCCCCATGACGAATATTCCTGCTGGGAACGGGGTCTGGCGCAGTATTACGCCGGTGACTTTAAGAATGGCGGAGAACAGTTCGCTCGTTATCACCGGGTTGGCGCAACGGACATCGAAAACGGGCTGTGGTATTACCTCTGCGTGGCGGAGGAAGAAGGCGTCGAAAAAGCCCGTACTAAATTCTTTGATTACCCCCAAAAACTACGGAAGCCTTTCCCCGCGCTGCTTGCCCTCTATCGTGGCGAGGGCAGTGCCGAGGCGGTCCTTGCGGAGGCACGTCTGGATACGGCGTCGCCCGAAGAGCTGAAGACACGACTTTTCTATGCCCATTACTATCTTGGAAAATACTTCGAGATTATGGACGAAACAGAGCAGGCACGAACCCACATCCGCACTTCACTGGAGTATGAAATCCCTCACTTTATGTATGCCTGCGCCCTTCTCGACGCCGAACGGCTCACACCAGGCACTCCGAAAGAAAAGAACGACGCGTCGTAGCCCTACGTCGTCATTCGCTCTGATGAGACTGCAGTGCACGGGTGGCCGGAAGGCAGTCTGGATTGGCCTCCTGGCATTGCTTCCAGATCGCCACGGCCACATCTGTCTCGCCGAGCTGCTCATGCCCATAAGCCTGCAAGAGACGGGCCTGCTCCAGACTGGCATCCAGGGTGTGGGCGCTCTCCAACAGGACGAGGGCCTCCCGAATTTCATTTTCCGATGGCGAGGGACGAAACAACAGCGTCTTCGCTTTGGAAATATGGGCACGGGCGTTCTGTGGATCCAGCGCAAGGGCTTTTTCGATGGCCCCGTTCATGGCTCCTTTAAACTTGCCCGCACGGTAGTTGGACCGAATCTTTGTACCCAACAAGTCGGCTCTGATGCGATATTTTTCCGAACTTTCGGGCAGTCCATCCACATCCGCAAGTCCCCCATCGGCGGCGGCATCGATTTCTTCCCCCAGAGCCCGTCGCGTCTTCGTCTCACGCTCGGGCACGTAGGAAAACTCCATACGCAGCAATTCCGCAACAAGGAGCGTGCCTTTTATCCGCAACTCCAATGCGTCCGCGGCGTCTGAGACCGCCAATGCAGAAACCAGCGATTGGGCCGCTGCAAGGTCGTAGGTGCGGGTAGCCTCCGCCAATTGCTCGGCGGGTTCTTCGGCGAACGTCTGGGCCACGGCCACAAGACACAGCAACAGTATCCTCACGGTCCTTTCCCTGGCGCCATGGCACCCGTCAGAAAGGGACGAAGGGCCTGGTAGACCCGCTCTTCTTCTTTTCGAAAGAAATGGTCGCATCCGTCCAGGTGCACATGGAATTTCGGGCCGGGAACCGCATCATAGGTTTCCCGAAATCCTTCCGGTTCGAATACAAAATCCTTTTCACCCGTTACAAAACAAACAGGCATACGGCACGACGCCAGCCCTTCGAATTTTACCCGGCTCACCGGTGGACTAATGGCCGCCAGATAATCCGGGCCAGCATGTTCGGTAAGCAGGGTCGCCATGCAGCTGCCAAAGGAGTAGCCCACATAGACCAGTGCGTGTCCCGGCGCCAGGATCCGCGCAAGATATTCCCGGGCGGCAATCGCATCGGGCAACACCGCGCGATAATCCTGCTCCGCCTCAATGCGCCCCCAGTAGTCGAAGGGGGTTGAATCCGTGGGGAGTTCGAGGGGACTCCCGCCCACACCGGCATAGTTAAAGCGAAGCGTGACGTTCCCCGCCTCGGCGAAGCGACGTGCCAGATGCTCAATAACATTATTGTCCATTCGCCCGCCCATGTGGGGATGCGGGGAAAGCAATAGCACACCGCCACGGGGGGCGTCCAACTCCGGTACGCCAATACACCCTCAAGATGGCTCGGACCACAGGGTATAGTCACGGCTTCTTCGATAATGTCGCAATCTGTCATGGCTAATAAAGTCCTCCCTGTCGGGTATCCCGATGTTGCTGGAGAGGACGTGGGTTTTTCAAGCCCCTATCGTGAAAGCCAAGCTCCCCGGCTTCTGTCGATACTACAGAAACGGGATACGCTTCGTCGCCCTCCACGACGTTGGGCAGGAAACAGGCCCGGTCGAGGCGATGGAAACACACGGTCGTCGGCGTGCCTGGGTCACGTTGCGCCATGCAGAAGGCAATGCGCTTCCCGAAGGGGACGTAGACCGGCGCACCATCCACGCAGGGTGTTATCTGAGGACAAACGCCCGCGAGGCTGTTACCGTAGCCGGAAAGGGCCACCGCATTGGGAAACCATGTCGTCGTAAGGTGTGCCCAGAATTCCGGCGAGGCGGCCATGCCACCAAGATGTATGCCCCCAATCTGATGGCGCTGGGCGTCGGACAATTTTTTGGCCAGGGCTTCCAGCACGGGTGGTGTGCTGAACAACACGCCAATGTGTTGGGTATCCAGAAGGTGCATGGCCTGTTCCAGCACATGGTCGAGATAACGGGTGCGCCCCAGGGAGTCCGCGAGAAGTTTACGAACCCAGCGGGGGTCAACGTCAACCGAGAAGGGATCCATGGACTCCAGGGCCTGGGCACAGCCGCGGGCAGCCTTGCCAATAATATGGGGCCCCGATGGCCCGACAAAAAGCCAGTTTCGGTTGCGGGGAAACTGCATCAGGGTAGCCGCCGCCACGAAGGGGGCCACAAAGGCCTCGTGGAAATCATCGGCATGATAGGCCGTGCGCTTCGGGGGGCCGGTGGCACCGCCTGTTTCTGCCGTGATGAAGTTGCCCAGCGTGTCGTGAAAACGTTTGGGAATCATATGCTCAACAGGACACCGTGCCAGGACATCCAATGGAAAGGGAGGAAATTGAAGCAAATCTTCCACTTCGTGAATATCCTTTCGTGGATTAAAGGGTAAACCGGATTCCTGTTCGAGCCAATAGGGACTGCCCCAACGGCGATCAAAGTGCGCGGCGATGGTTTCTTCCACCTGTTCCCGAAAACCAATCACGTCAATTCAACCTTTCGCTCGCTACTCAATTGGATAAGCGCCGGCAGGAGCCACAAGTCCGCCAGCAGGGCCACGGCCATTGCAGCGGCAGAAAGCAGCCCAAAGTACCGAATAGGCGCAAAACTCGACAGGGACAAAACAAGAAAGCCCGCGCAGGCCATCCAGGTCGTGGCGGTCATGGCGGGGCCATTTACCCGCACGGCATCACGCAACGCAATCTCTGGGTCGCCCGATTCTTGCCACCGCTCCCGCCAGGTCAACAGGAGGTGCATGGTATCGTCGACAGCGATTCCGAGGACCATGGCCGCGACCATGACGGTGGCGGGATCGAGAGAGATTCCCGTCAACCCCATAATCCCGAATAGCGCCAGGACGGGTGCGAGATTGGGTGCCAGAGACAAGACCAAGAGGCGGAAGGAACGCAACCCGAGGGCGATACAGCCAAAAATAATGAGCATGGCCAGACCGAGGCTTTTCAGTTGGGTATCGATGAGGGCAAACTGGGCCTGAACCAATCGCAAGACCACACCGGTATGATAGCTGCCTGTGACGCGTTCCAGTTGCTCCAGAGAAGCCGTGGAAGCATCAACTATTGCCAGGAGTTCATCCCCTTCCATCACGCTAACCAGGGTCGAGAGGCGGACCCGGGTGCCGTCGGGTGAAACCAGTGCCTGCAGTGGCGCCCGGTCATCTTCGGGCACTTCCGCAACCAGCGCTTCTGCCCTCTCCCGATCCTGGGGCAAACGATAGCTTTCTTCCCCCCCACCGGCGGCCCACTGATTGAGTTTTTTCAGGTAGTCCAGCGGACTGATCACGCGGGCCACCCCGGCAGCGCGCTGGAGGGCCTGGGTCTGGGATTCGATTGCAGGCCAGGTCGTGGGATTCAGCCAGGAGTCGTTCAACTCCATGACCGTCTCCAGCGTGTAGAGCCCTGTAAATCTTTCGGCCACTACCGAAGAGTCTTGTACGATGGCCGATGATGGTGCTAGAAAATTCAGGGGGTTGGATTTAATGTCAACGCGGGTTGTAAAAAAAAGGCAGGCTATCGATAACACCACGGCACCGAAAATCAGAGGCCGGGCATATCGCACCCCAAAAAGAAGACCGCTGCCCCCATCCCTTTCCCGTTTGCGTGATGGAGCAGGCTGGAAATACTGAAGTAAGACGGGTGCCAGCCCAAAGGTCACGACAAAGGCCACCGGGATGCCCAGGGCGGCGGCAAGTCCCAATTCCCGCACGGGCACCATGTCTGCCGTGAGCAAGGCGAGAAAGCCAAGACAAGTCGTGGTCGCGGCAAGAAAACAGGGACGGGTGCCAATGGCCAGGGCCCGGTCAATAGCATCCTCGGGGGATGCGCCACGATGAATTGCCGCGTCGTAGTAACGGATCAGGTGCACCACATAGGCCGTAGACAAGACCCAGAGCACGGGCGGCAGGGCGACGGTCACCATGTTCATAGTCAGGCCAAGCCAGCCCATAATCCCCAGCGTTATCACCAGAGACAGGGCCGATACAGCACCGACGATAAAGACCTTCTTCAGTGAGCGCAGGAGGAACCAGAGGAGCAGAGCCGATACCAGAACCGCCACCGGCAGCAATCGACGGCTTTCCGCCTCGGAGGCGCTGTCCAGAGCCGCATTAACCCGGATATTTCACAAAGTCCACCGTATTGTGTCCATCGACGGTTATGAACG
>CAXBPH010000179.1:0-14352 GCA_963977445.1 uncultured bacterium
AACGGAACCAGAAGGCCCATAAGAATCGTTGCCGACGAATAGGCTGTTTTCCAGGGAAAGTGCGTTGCTCAAGATAGCAATGGCACTTCCGTCCTCCTTGGCCAGATTGTTTCGGAAGACGCTATGGCGAACGGCGACGTCACCATCGGACAGGTAAATCGCTCCGCCCATTTCTCCAGCGCTATTGGCCTCAAAGGTGCAGTTATCGATGATTGCCGAGCCGCCTCTCAACCATAGCGCGCCGCCATTATTCGAGGACGTGTTGCCCACGAAGTTGCAGTTCCGAATGGTTGGGGATGCCTCGTTCACGAGGAGGCCACCCCCAGTATCTTCCCAAATATCTCTGCCATTGGCCTTGCCTCCCGTAATGGTGAATCCATCGAGGGTCGATTCGCTCACACCCACCACTACATGGAAGGCCGCCTCGCCGTCACGGGCGACGGAACCGTCGATCACCGTCGGGTTCGCACTGAGATCACGCTGGGTTCGGATTGTCTCGTCTCCGGCGAAGCCACCATAAATATGGACGCCCGGTCGCATGTGAAGGGCACCGCTCCCATAACGTTTTTCATCATAGATACCGCCCGCCACCCAAACGCCGCAGACCCGGCGATGATAGGCCGCATTGATGCCTTCCTGGATGGTGCTATAGGCCGTTGCCCAGGACTTTCCATTTTCCCAACCCGTGTTCCGACTATCCACATAAATTGGGGTATCCGTGGGCGACGGCGGCGGGGGATAGTCGCCCACCATCTCTTCGTCGGCCCCATCCTGAACCCAGTGAATGCTGTTGTCCAGATAACCATAGGCCGGGCGGAAAAAGCTGCTTGGTTGATGGTAGTAGTACTTTGGGTCTTCGGTAAGGGAGGCCACGTCCGACTTCACCCGCTGGGCCAGCCCATAGGCAAGATGGCCGACCGGGTCCCAATGAAGGCCCATGGCCTGAAATACGACCACGTCCGCTTCGGGCCGGGCGATCTCGATGCGATAATGCTCAGGTATACCGAGCACGGTACCGTCGTCGCTTTTCAGTCCATCTATCCACGAGGTGGGATCGGGAGAGGCCGCCACGGCGGATTGCAGGGCCATGTACTGGCTATCCTGCTCAGCTTCCGTGAGATCGTCCCCCAGACGGAGTGCTACAAAATGTTGGGAGAAGGGCGCGTCAATTTTGAAGTTATCGTCGGGCTGTGCGTTGACGTCACCGACAACGTTGGAGCCCGCCCGGCCATGGTTTGCGCCACCGGAAAATGAAGAAAATACTAGGCCGAATACCAGTGTCTGAATTAAGATGACCGAACTGATACGAAGGCCTGGTCGGCGGACGGGGGCGTAGGGGACTTCCACGTCGCGCTGGCCATCGGTACCATCCGACTGGGCGAAATGAATCTCATAGCGGCTCGAATCGGGTAAATACACGATGAACTTGCCCGGGTGTATTTTGCGTCCAGTCCGGAAGGTTTGGATTGGATATACAAGACGAAGCAGGACCTGCGCCCAGCGTGTCTTGGTCGAGATGCGCCCTTGCTGCATGAACAGCAATAGCTGCTTTGCAAGAAACCAGATAACCAGAAGGAGAATGAAAAATCCAGCGACTCCATAGAGCCCGTTCTCGGCCCACAATGGCATACGGCCTCTCTGATAGCGTAGGTAGAGGAGTGAGCAGAACGGGCCGAAAAACATAATTGGCAGGATGACGTTCCCCAAGGCGGAACACAGAAAGTAAAACCCATCCACAACGACGCTCAGAGGATGTATTCGTTGCGGGGCAAGAGGCTCTCGAATATCCATCGTTCCGAAAGGACTGGGCTGTGGTGCAAAGGTGGCACGAAACCAGGTATGAACATTGCGGGGTAACTCCCAGGCAATCAGCACAGTGATAACCAGAAAGGCGGGGGTCATCCAGGCATACAAGTTATGGGCCAATACCATAACTTCGCCAGTCAATACTTCGCCTATAGTTGTGCCGTATATCAAAGCGAATTGCGGAATCAAAAAGAGATAGTACAGTCCGGTGTAGGTCGTTTTTCGGCAACTGAATACGACGATGAGCAGTGACAGTGGAAGGGCACGCGCCGTTTCGTAGAGGGCATCGACAACGCTCCCAGAATCCGCCAGAACCGTACCCGCCCACAAGAATGCCAGAAAGAGCAGTTGCAGCAATATCCAGTTGATAAGGGCGGAAAACAGTGGCAGGTAGGCAAGTTGTCTCTCGGTAATCGGCATGGGAAGCTTGGCGAGTGTCCGCTGGAGTACACCGACACCCTGCCCAAAGGCGACAGCCATGGACAGCACAATGTTACACAGGAACACGTGGCGTTGCAGCCAGCCCATCGTCGTTTCCAACCGGGTCGTCGGGTCGGTCCCTTCCGGCGTGTACGACCCGATAAGCGTATAAAAGGGGCCCAGGATCAGCAACAGGAGCGCGATGGGCAAAAGATAACATATGAGCCCAGTCACCAGCAGATTGCGGCGACCCGCTTTGAGTAGCAGGAGGGTCTGATTCATGAGCGGTCTCCCACGGAAGACAAAGAAACGTTGCGGGCGCGCCAGCAGAGGATACCCAGGCCAGCGACCATGCCTATCGCAAGGGGGGCCGTAAACAGGAGGGGCAGGGCCCGCGGCGGGAAGAAATTATTGGCTTCACTGGACGCCGGACCGAGATAGTGAAAGCTGACCAGGCTCACGAAAAGTAGCAGCGTAAAGGGAAGACTCAATAGGCGAGTGGCCCATGCTCCCCGGTGCCGGATAGACCACAGGGTGGTCAACACGGCCACGATGGGGAGGACGATCATGTCCGGGTGAAGGCGATAGGCGGGCGTAATATCGGCCCCGCCCAGTTTCAGCCAAACGCCTATCCCAATGAGGATTTCATAGTAAAAGACCTGGCCCAGGTAGAATACCAAGGCAGCGCCCAGGCTGCGGGCCGGTCTTCGCGGCAGGTTGATGTAAAA
The DNA here is from genome assembly GCA_963977445.1 of uncultured bacterium. Taxonomy (GTDB): domain Bacteria; phylum Hydrogenedentota; class Hydrogenedentia; order Hydrogenedentales; family JAEUWI01; genus JAEUWI01. The sequence continues at coordinate 2,955 of CAXBPH010000179.1, forward strand.
GGCTGCGGTGGGCCGCTTGCGCTCGGGATTACATTGATTCTCTATCAGTATAACCAGATGAATGGAGACGTAGACAAACGGCAGGATTACGTCGAAAACCTGGCTGTACCCCGGCCAATGGAGGGCATAGAAGGAAAACAACGTTAGGACGGTGCCGACCGGTAAATTGCTCCAATGCATGGTGCGCCACAGGTATTTCAGCTCCCGTTCTAGTTCCTTCGATGTAGAATAGAATTCTTCACTCATAGCTGCTGCCCCGCTTCGAGCGCCTCATCCCCGTTATACGCAAGAAAGATTTCTTCCAGATTCAGGTGTTCCACGGTCCCGTCGATGCCGTCCATCTTGTCGGGGCTAAAGTCCGTCACATTAAATTGTGTCACGCCAGCAATATCGTGTTGGGACTCGATGGAGAAGCGCTCCAGCATGAGTGAAGCGTCCTTGTCTTTCGAGACGCAGATGCGCTTCACCCGTTCCTTAATTAGATCGAGATCGTCTTCCAGTGTGGTACGTCCCTCATTCACAAAGGCCACCCGGTCAATAACCCGCTCCACGTCAGACAGAATGTGGGAGCTTATCAACATGGTCACCTCCCGTTTGTTCCGTAGCTCCATGAGGAGGTCAAGAAAGCTGCGACGGACCACGGCATCCAGGCCACCCGCCGGTTCATCGAGAATGAGGAGCTCCGGTTGCTGTGCCACGGCGAGCATAAGGAAGAAACGCCGTTTCTGGCCCTTGCTCAACGTACCGAAGGGCCGATCCATCCGCAGGTCAAAGCGTTTGATGAGCGCGTCGGCCTCGGCGGCGTCCCATTGAGGGTAGTAGGAGGCATAGAGCGTCATCCCTTCCTGCAGCTTCATCCAACCCGGTAATTCGACCTCATCGGCCACATAGGCAATGCGCGAGCGGCGCTCCGGCTTCAGGTCAAGAGGGTCTTCGCCCCACAGCGTTACCGCGCCTTCGTTGGGCACGAGTTGGCCGAGAATAAGCTTGATGGCCGTCGTCTTGCCGCTCCCGTTGGTGCCCAAGAGCCCCATGACGCTGCCCTGGGGCACCGTCAGGTCCAGTTTCGATACGCCACGGACGCCCGAGTAGTAGCGGACCAGTTTCTGTGCTTCAATGATGTTCATGCTTCGTCTCCCTGATTGGTATCTGCCGCGCCGGGGGCATCGTTTTGATGAGCCGACGTGTCGTCCGTAATTGCCGTTATTTCCTCGTTGATGAGTCGATTGAGGGTGTCAAAGTCGAGCCCCAGCTTCCCCGCTTCCACGACCAGATTCCGAATAAGCGGCGCGAGGCGGCGTTGCTGTTCCGCCGAGGTGTAGGCCGTGCGGTGGGGCGCGATGAAGGTGCCCCGGCCCCGCTGGGTGTAGATGATGCCATCGGATTCGAGTTGTTGATAGACCCGGGCCACCGTCGTGGGATTGAGGGACAAATCCGAAGCCAGCCCCCGCACGGAAGGAATTTTCGCGCCCGGTGCCAACGTGCCACTCACCACCTGGTAGGTGATCTGCTCGGCAATCTGTGCCGAAACGGGGATACCCGCGTTATGGTCAATCTTGAGATAAATGGTTCTGCCTCCAACTGTACACAAATAAAGCATACACTGTGTACAGTGATTCTGCAAGAAAAATGTTTTGGACGTTGGGAGGTGGGCGAGAAGTCCAGTGAAAAGCCCACCAACTTTCCGCTATCCAAGACAACTCCACGGGTGCTACCCACCTGCGGCGCGCCGTTGGCCTACACAGACGCGAGGTACGAGCGGCTTTGTGGGTGCGGGGCTTGCGAAGAAATCTCGTGTCGCCTCAGTTTACGCTTGGCTTGGGAGCGCAGCTCAGGGACGCGCCGCAGGAGGGCGGCCCGGCTGCATCGTGCCAACGGCACCAAAAAATATACCCTGCCTCTCCAACTCTCGGCTATCCAAGCACACTCCAATGGTGCCACCCGATCCGGTATTCCCGGTTCGGGTGCCTTGGCCCTCGTGTACGGGGTGGACTAATGGATGACTTGGCGGTAGCCTTGTTTCCTCGTGAAAATTTCCGACAACGAAGCTACGGCGACTCACCGGCAATTCATTCGTGCCCTTGGCACGTAGCAGCCGAGCCGGCTGCGCTCCCAATGGTCCCGATTACGTTTTCGGAACAGGGGTGCCGTAGCTGGGTGCAGTTCCCTACACCCGTAAACTCCCCCGCTGCGCTCCTCCGTGTACAGGTGGCACCCTTACCGTCCGCTTTTTAAACGCAAGGGGCATAGGGGAAATCGTTCAGGAGTAACGTTCTCTGACGGCAATCACACCGCTTCCCGCCATCCAAGATCACCACAAGGGTGCCACCCACCTGCGGCGCGCCGTTGGCCTTCACAGACGTGAGGGACGAGCGGCTTTGTGGGTGCGGGGCTTGCGAAGAAATCTCGTTTCGCCCCAGTTCACGTTTGGCTTGGGAGCGCAGCTCAGGGACGCGCCGCAGGAGGGCGGCTCGGCTGCATCGTGCCAACGGCACGTGGATGTCAATGCAGCCCTGCACTCCCAATGGTCCCGATTACGTTTTCGGAACAGGGGTGCCCTAGCTGGGTGCAGTTCCCTACACCCGTAAACTCCCCCGCTGCGCTCCTCCGTGTACAGGTGGCACCCTTACCGTCCGCTTTTTAAACGCAAGGGGCATAGGGGAAATCGTTCAGGAGTAACGTTCTCTGACGGCAATCACACCGCTTCCCGCCATCCAAGATCACCACAAGGGTGCCACCCACCTGCGGCGCGCCGTTGGCCTACACAGACGTGAGGGACGAGCGGCTTTGTGGGTGAGGGGCTTGCGAAGAAATCTCGTTTCGCCCCAGTTCACGTCATGCTATGGAGCGCCGACGGCCCGTCGGCATCGTGCCAACGGCACGTAAATGTAAATGCAGCCGAGCCGTCGGCATTGCCGCAACTGCACACTACCCCAGGGCCACATCCAGCACCATCATGGTCGTAAAGCCCACCATGGTCGCCAACGTCACCACATCGATGTTCTTCTGATTCTGCTGTGATTCCGGAATCAACTCTTCCACAACCACAAAGATCATGGCCCCGGCGGCAAAACTCAGTGCATAGGGCAACACGCTCTGCATATACAGAACGAAGGCCGCCCCAATCACCCCGGCAACCGGCTCGACCATGCCGGAAGCCTGCCCAAAGAGGAAGCTCTTCCCACGGCCCATACCTTCCCGTCGCAGGGGCAAGGATACCGCCGCGCCTTCGGGAAAGTTCTGCAGGCCGATGCCGATGGCCAACGCAATAGCAGCACCCAGCGTCGCAGAAGAGAGTCCCGCAGCCACCGCACCAAAGGCAACACCAATGGCCAGCCCCTCGGGAATATTGTGCAGCGTAATCGCGAGCACCAGCAAGGTGCTCCGTTGCCACGAGGTCTTTATGCCTTCACTTTTTTCTACCGCCAGCCCGGGATGCAAATGGGGAAGGAGCCGGTCCGTCAACCGCATGAAGAGCCCACCGCCCATGAAACCAATGGCCGCCGTCAGCCAGGGGATTTGTCCCATCTCCTCAGCCATATGGATACTGGGGGCAAGGAGCGACCAGAAGCTTGCGGCGATCATGACGCCCGCCGCAAAACCGAGCATGGAATCCATGAGCCGGGCATTGACGGTTTTGGTGAAGAATACAAGTGCGGCACCGGCCGCCGTCACGCCCCAGGTAAACAAGGTGGCAAAGAGGGCCTGCGTAATGGGGTCAAAGGACTGAATAAAGTCAATCATACTGCGTTAGTCTTTCCAATCCCTATACCCGCTCAGCACCGGGGCGACCATTTTCGATGACATAGCTTGCCCGGGTGAGGCATTCACCGCCGGGCTTGGTAATGATGGGCACCACGCGGAAATCGGTCTTCCACGCTGACGGTGTCAGTTCACAACGGACGTAGCCCCGCTCCGCATTGTAAAATTTCACAAAGGGATTGTCCGCGAGGACCCCATCGGTGTCACTTCGTTTCTCACCACCGTCGCCGCCCGATGTGATAGAGGTGCCCACGAATTCGGTGGCAATAGTCGGGTCATTCTCGTTGTCAAAGTCGAGCTTGAGGTCGTTCACCCAGTTCGTGTGGATGTCGCCCGTGAGGACCACGGGATTGCTGACCTGACGATCCTTCAGGAACTGCAACAAGCGTTTTCGGCCCACGTCATAGCCCGCCCACTGGTCCATACTCCAGGCCACGGCGTCACCCGGCGTGCGGTCGACCCGGGCCATCATGACCTGCTGGGCAAGGATGTTCCAACGGGCCGGGGATGCCGCCAGGCCGTCGCAGAGCCATTTCTCCTGGATGTCCCCCAGCAACGACGCCGCCGGGTCAAAAACGCCGTCGCAGGGCGCCACGTTGTTGTCGCCACAGGGCTGGTCCGTGCGGTATTGACGGGTGTCCAGCACATTAAACTGGGCAAGACGTCCGTAGGTCACATTGCGATAAATCTGCATGGCCGGACCATGGGGGAGGGTAGACCGACGCAGGGGCATATGCTCGTAGTAGGCCTGATAGGCATTGGCCCGCCGTGCAAGATAGGCAACGGGGTCGACGCCCTCTTTTTCCGATATGTCCCCGGCACAATTGTTGTCGAACTCGTGGTCGTCCCACGTCACAATCCAGGGGAAGGCCTGGTGGGCCGCCTGGAGGTCGGCGTCGGTGCGATATTGGGCGTAGCGATTGCGGTATTCGTCGAGGGTCTCGACTTCCTTGCTGAGATGCTGGCGCACGGCTTTGGGATTGGTGCCGTATTCATAGATGTAGTCACCCAGATGGACCACAGCGTGGAGGTCTTCCTTGGCCAGGTGACCCAGCGCGGTGAAGTAGCCCGTCTCGTAGTGCTGGCACGAGGCAAAGGCAAAGCGAAAGCTATCGGGCATGCTATGGGGCGCGGGCGCGGTGCGGGTGCGGCCCACAGGACTGATCTCGCCACCGGCCTTGAAATGGTAGAAGTACCCCCGATCCGGTTCCAGCCCCTGAACTTCCACATGGACCGCGTGGGCCCAGGCTTTCGACGCCGTAGCCGTCCCCTCCGCGACGACCTGGGTCATACCCTCATCCTTCGCCACCTGCCAGTGTACCAGCACATCCTCCGGCGGCATACCACCACCGTTGACCGGATCCGGGGCCAGGCGGGTCCAGAGCACAACGCCATCGGGAGCCGGATCTCCAGAGGCAACACCAAGTTGAAAGGGGTAATCCGATGTGGTCACCCGCCGGTCAGCCGCCTGCGCCATGGCCATGTTGGCAAAGGGCCAGGTGATGGATGCGGATGCGGCGGCGAGGAAAAAACGACGGCTCACGTCCTTAGGACTGGATTGATTCACGTTCCCGATCTCCATTCAGTATTGGAAAAGGGCCACAACGAGCCCTTCCGTTCACAGCAACTTGTTTGACCAGTCTAGCAGATGGGACAAGGGCAGCACAGCAGGGAAAGGGGGACCTTGATGTCGGTTACCCGTGTGATTCGTAGCGCCCAGCTTCCTCAAATGCCCACGTGCGGCATCTTTCGAGAGGGGGGCGACAACCCATTTATCAGGAGACGCGGAAATTCATGTTGCAAAATGGCGTCATTAATGCTAGGATATATCGTGAGGTTGCGATATATAAATTTATTGGCCCCGGCTGAGACTGCGGATAGCGTGGGTGCCCCAATGGGACCCGCCAAAGGAGCTTGTCATGAAATTAAGTGAAACAGTTGCACGGATCTCCCTCGACCATCCGCGACGAATTGCTGTGTCGATGGCGGTCCTGTGTGTCGTCGTGGGTAGTCTCGCCATTGGCCCCTCTATCGCGCCCACCTACTTTCCTCAATTAAACGGGGTAAATGTGGATACGGATCCAGAGAACATGCTGAGCAAGAGCGAAGCGGTTCGGGTCTTCCACAACGACATGAAGGCCCTCTTTTCCCTGAACGATATCGTCGTTCTGGGTGTGGTCAATGAAGTAGACGAACAGGGCGTTTTTAATCCTGCGTCCCTGCGCAACATCTACGATCTGACCCAATATGCCCTGACCCTCCGGGGCGACGTCATCGGAGAGAAGGATCCGACGGCAGGCGTGATTCGCGCCGATGTGATAGCGCCCTCAACCGTCGACAATATCGAGCAAGGCGGCCCGGGCGTCGTCCGCTTTGAATGGCTCATGCCCACGCCACCGAAGACGGAGGAAGCCGCCGAAGCCATTCGTGACAAAGCCCGCCGGATACCCTTTCTGGATGGTACCCTGCTCTCGGAAAGCGGCCAGGCCTTGTGTCTTTACCTCCCGCTGACCTCAAAAGATCTGAGTTACGCGGTCTACGATAAGTTGCAGGACAAGATAGCCACGATGGCCGGAGATGATCGCTTTTTTATCACCGGACTGCCCGTGGCCAACGACACCTTCGGCCACGAGATGTTTGTGCAGATGGCCATATCGGCACCCATGGCCATGGTGGTCATTTTCCTCTTGATGTTGTTCTTTTTTCGCAAGCTCGTCCTGATTGTGTCGCCCATGATTATCGCCATGGCCGCTGTCATCTGCACCATGGGAACGTTGATCATTACGGGCAACACCATCCACATCATGAGCTCCATGATTCCCATATTCATCATGCCCATTGCAGTTCTCGACTCCATTCACATACTTTCGGAGTTCTTCGACCGTTATCAGAAGACCCGCGATCGCCGCAAAACCATGCTGGCGGTGATGGATAATCTTTTCGCCCCCATGCTGTATACCTCACTCACCTCCGCAGCGGGCTTCGCCTCCCTCGCCTTGACGCCCATTCCGCCGGTGCAGGTCTTCGGCATATTCGTGGCCATGGGCATCATGTTGGCCTGGCTCTTTACGATCACCTTCATTCCCGCTTACGTCATGTTCATCCCCGAGAAATGGCTGGAAAGCTTCGGTATGGCCGACACGGAAGAATCCGCCGCCGCCGAGGAAAAAAACTTCATGGGCCGATTCCTTCACCGTATCGGACATTTTACCTTTCTACATGCCAAGGCCGTCGTCATCGCCGCCCTCGTGATTCTGGTGGTCGCTGTCGCGGGTATGAGCCGCATCCGCATCAACGACAATCCAACCAACTGGTTTAAATATTCCCACCCCATCCGTGTGGCCGACCGGGTATTGAATGAGCATTTTGGCGGCACCTACATGGCCTATCTCGTGTTGCGCGCCCCTGGTGAGACCTCAAGTCCCGCCATGGCAGGGGAGACTGCCATCCCCGATGGCACGATGGATACGTCCGAAGCGCCCGTGTTACCCGCAGGACTCGGCGAGGCCCCTGCATTGCCTGCCGGTCTCGGAGATTCCTCAGAACCCGGTCTCCCGGCCGGACTGGGTGGTGCGGCGGTAGCGCCCGAGCCGGTGGCGACAGTGGAGGAGAAGGAAGCCATATTCAAGAATCCCGACGTCCTCCGATACATGCGGGACCTCCAGGACTACCTGCTGACCACCGGGGTAGTGGGTAAGTCCAACTCCCTGGCCGACGTCGTCAAGACCGTTCACCGGGAGTTGATAGACGGAACGGACGAAAACTTTCGCATTCCCGACAGCTCCGCCGCGGTGGCACAGTGTCTTATGCAATACCAGAGCAGCCACCGGCCCAACGACTTGTGGCACCTGGTCACCCCGGATTTTCGTCAGACGAGCCTGTGGGTCCAGCTGCGTAGTGGTGACAACCTCGATATGACCCATGTCGTAAGCGCAGTGGAATCCTATTTTGTCGAAAACCCGCCGCCCCTCGCACTGGAGCACCAGTGGTTTGGCCTGTCCTACATCAACGTCGTCTGGCAGGAAAAAATGGTGGCCGGCATGCTTCAGGCCTTCCTCGGAAGCTTTCTTGTCGTGCTGCTCATGATGATCGTTCTCTTCCGCTCCGCCCTTTGGGGACTGCTCTCCATGATTCCCCTGACCCTGACCATTGGCCTGATTTATGGGGTAGTCGGCATCGTGGGGAAGGACTACGATATGCCTGTCGCCGTGCTCTCTTCCCTCACACTCGGGCTGGCGGTCGATTTCGCCATCCACTTTTTGGTGCGTTCCCGTGCCCTTCATAAAGAACACGGTTCCTGGGATGCCTGTCATGACCATATTTTCGGCGAGCCTGCACGCGCCATAACGAGAAACGTGGTGGTGATCGCGGTCGGCTTTACGCCCCTGCTTTTCGCGCCCCTACTGCCCTACGTTACCGTGGGCGTTTTCCTGGCGGCCATCCTGCTGGTTTCGGGGTTGGCGACGCTCCTGCTCCTGCCCTCCATCATACGCCTGGCAGAAACGCGGCTCTTCCCCGTGAATGGTGCGCCCACCGTAGCAAGTCGATTTGGCACCATCTTCACCGGGTGTGTTACCGCCATCGCGCTGGTGGCCATAAATCTGCACCAATTCCTCGACCTGACCTGGGCCCTTCTCGGTCTGGTGGGTCTGTTGACGACCCTCGTCGCGGCCATCGTGAGCTGGATTGTAGCCCGTCGATATCATGCTATGGGCAACCGTGAGGCTTCCCTGACGGCGAAGGACTGAAACGTAGAAATCAGATAGGGATTGGGTCTGGCTACACCGTGGCTGCACAAGGGTAAATCGAAAATCCAAGTGATTGGAATAAGGAGAAGAAACATGAACGTTAAAAAGCATCTGGGCCTGCTGGCCCTTGCTGTAGCGACAAGCGTAACCGCCGTTGCACAGGACGCTCCCACGGTAGATGAAATCGTGGCCAAGGCCAACCATATGACCTACTACCAGGGGCCAGATGGACGGGCCAAGGTCACCATGACGGTCACGGACAAACAAGACCGGGTTCGCACGAAGGCCTTCACCATTCTCCGAAAGAATATGGATGAAAAAGATCAGGCCCAGCGCTTCTATGTTTTTTTTCACGAGCCCTCCGACGAGCGGGGTACCGTCTTCATGGTGCACAAGAACATTGGTCGCGACGACGATCGCTGGCTCTATTTGCCCGCCCTGGATCTGGTAAAACAGATCGCGGCAGGTGATGAGCGCACAAGTTTCGTGGGGTCCAATTTCTTCTATGAAGATGTTTCCGGCCGGGGGATAGAGGAAGATACCCACGAGCTGCTGGAGACAACCGCCAACGCCTATGTGATGAAAAATACGCCCAAAGACCCGGCAAGCGTCGAGTTTGATTCCTATACCGTGTACATCGATAAGAACTTCTTCATCCCCTTCGAAATTCGATTCGAGAAAGGCGGTGTGGTTTACCGCATTGCCAAGGTTCTCGGTGTAAAGGATGTGAAGGGCAGTGATGGAACGACCTATAAAACGGTCACAAAATCTCAAATGCTCGACGTGGAATCCGGTGGCTCAACCACCCTCGACTACAGCACGGTAGAATATGGTGTAGGCTTAACGGATGACCTGTTTACCGAACGCTATCTCCGGAAGCCGCCCCAGGAATTCTTGAAGTAGAGCGAATTCGTGTAGGGATTTCAAAAGGATAGACCGCGATGGACACAACCCACCGGAAAAATGCGACCCACTACCCAAGGCTATTCCTGGCCTTGTGCCTCCTCGGTTTTTCCCTGTCGGCCCTTGCCCAGGAGGAGCCAACCCTGCCTCCAGGCCTGGCACCGGAAGCGCCCACTGCGGACGTGCCGGCACTGCCGCCCGGGTTGGGTGGCGGTGCTGAGTCACCGTCGTTACCCCCCGGACTGGGGGGGGATACGGCGTCCCCTTCCTTGCCTCCCGGTTTGGGCGGCGGCGCAGAATCCGATTCCGACACCGGCGGTGGGGAGCCTTCCGTGCACCTCACCGATCATCTGCCTCCCTGGCTCCACGGTTTCTGGGAGGCCCGCGTGGGCATGCGTACCCACAACGACCCGGAACAGCCGGGCGACATCAGTATGGGCGAGTCCCGCCTTCAATTGGAGGGGAAGAAATACTGGGGCGACACGGCCCTCGAAGTGACCGCCGATGTTTTTGGCGACGTCGTGAGCGAAGAGGCCGAGTTTGACCTGCGCCAATTCCGCCTCACCTTTTCCCCCCTCGACTCCGTGGACGTCCGGGTGGGCCGTCAGGTATTGACCTGGGGCACCGGCGATCTCCTTTTCATCAATGACCTGTTTCCGAAAGACTGGCAATCCTATTTCCTCGGCCGCGATCAGGAATATCTCAAGGCACCCTCCGATGCCATCAAAGTCGGCTGGTACCCCAAATGGCTGAAGATGGAAGTGGTCTATACACCCCGTTTTGACCGGGACCGTTTTATCCGTGGCGAACGCGTGACCTACTTCAGCCCCCTCTTTGGCCCTTCCGGCCGTGACCGGCAGGTACAGAGCAGTCCGCCCAACGACTGGTTTCAGGACGATGAAATAGCCCTGCGCCTCTACCGTCGTCTGGGCGCTTTTGAAGTGGCCCTCTACGGTTACCACGGCTATTGGAAGAGCCCGGGGGGACAGACCTTTGTGCCCTTCGAGGCCACCCACCCCCGACTCAACGTGTATGGAGCAAGCGCACGGGGCCCCGTGGGTAAGGGCCTCCTGAACATGGAGTTGGGCTACTACGATTCCCGTGATGACCCACAGGGCACCGATTTCGGCGTAAACAACAGCGAATTTCGTTTTCTCATCGGTTACGAGCGAGAACTCGCCAAAGAACTGACCGGTGCGGTCCAGTATTACCTGGAGCACATGATGGACTACGACAACTACGCCAGCTCACCCTTCTTCCGGGTATTTCCCAAGCGGGATGAAGATCGCCATGTCCTCACGGTCCGGCTGACAAAACTGATGATGGACCAGAACCTGATTCTGTCCTTTTTTGCCTACTACAGTCCATCAGACCAGGACGCCTTTCTACGCCCCAAGGCCACCTACAAGGTAAACGACCGGTGGACGGTCGAAGGCGGCGGCAATGTTTTCGTGGGGAAGGAACCCCATACCTTCTTTGGCCAGTTTGGATCCTCCACCAACGTCTATGCCTCCGCGCGCTATTCTTTCTGACAGGCGGACAATTCTGAGTTGGATGGCCGGGGGCATACACTAAATGATATACAGCAAGCCCCATGGCGTCACGTTTTTTGCATGTCTCCCAATGGCCTTGTGTCTCAGGAGGTCGGGCATTCCTGCCCGACGAAAGCTGAGCGTGAGACCACCGACACCTCACGCCCGGCGAAGCGCGCCGAAGCCCATCCCATACTAACAGACCTACAAGAAGCCCCATGGCGTCACGTTTTTCGTATGTCACCCAATGGCCTTGTGCCTCAGGAGGTCGGGCATTCCTGCCCGACGCAACGTTAACGTGAGACCACCGACACCCCACGCCCGGCGAAGTGTGCCGAAGCCCATCCCATACCAACAGACCTACAAGAAGCCCCATGGCGTCACGTTTTTCGTATGTCCCCAATGGCCTTGTGCCTCAGGAGGTCGGGCATTCCTGCCCGACGCAACGTTAAC
>CAXBPH010000180.1:0-14297 GCA_963977445.1 uncultured bacterium
GAATACTCAAGGAGATACACTTAACGCACTGTCCAGAATCCGGGGTCCACTTCTCTGTTCATCGATTGCAACATGGATTTGCTGAAGGTTTTTACCAGGGAGACTTGCACCGATTTGCTTCCAACCATGCGTTCGAATGCGTCGTCTGCCGCCAATGTTCCCAAAGCGGTTCTCATATTCTGCAGAAGTTTTTCGAGATAGAGACCACCGTCGTTGATATCTTCGGCGTGCATGACGACGGAGTAGAGGCTTTCTACGTGGGTCGTCAGGATAAACTTTTCTCGCTGTGCCGTGAAGGAATTTGCATACCATCGGTAAAAGGATTCTCCAGATAAATCGGCAGGCCCGAGTTCGGGGATGTGGAGTTTCTTGCGAAGCTTTTCAGTAACATGAATAATCAATCGTTCATCCGTGCTGGGGTTGGTCATTCTCCGATAGGTTGGGGAACCCTACGGTAGCGAAAGGGCTTTCTAAAGATCAATAGAGCCAAGTAATTTTTCTATAGACTGCTTCAACGGGGTGATGCTCATTACCGATTGGCTCCTTGCTTCGAAGAACTTATTCAGGAAGTGTTCTCGCTGCTCAAGGTTCATGTTGACCATTCTTTTGGAAAGATATTGACAATCAGCGGGGTCGACTTCTTTGTTTTTCAATCTGCTCATTTCCTCGAATACTTGAGGGCGATTCCTATAACTTTCCGGCATACATTGGTATACGGTCACCGAAATCCAGCAAGAATTATGGAAGTTTGGATTGTAATCGTCGGGCCCGAAATTTCCATAATGATCTTCGATGTAATCAAGCACCTCTTTTGCCCCAATCTTACCTTGCGTGTATTGGGAATACAGCTTGTGATTCTTCAATCGGAGTACAAGGAGGATCGACGTTAGCTCGGGCCAGAGAGTGTGGGAAGTGTTAACATTTCTAATTGTAAATACATAGGCGCGGACAAGACTCTCCACGTCACGAAGCGATAGCTTTAACTGCTCACTCAAGAACGGGAGGAGATTTTCCACCATTCGGTACGAATTGACGTGAGCGTTTCCTCGGGTTCGTCCGTATTCATCCACACCGTGTTTTTGAAGCAATGCCGTGCAATACACGCCGGCGTCCACGGCAGGAAGCGAAAACTCCATATCAAAAAACCGTCTGAGATATCCGTCGACGTCAATATTCCCATAAACTGACTTGACGGATGAGCCGAGTTGATTCCGATCGATTCCCAGCACAAAGATCATGTTGGGAATGCCAAACAGGTGCTTAATCCGTTCCAGTAGCTCGATAGCAAACGTTGGACGACACCGGTCGAGTTCATCAATGATGAAAACGAGTGGGCCGCCGGTCTTATTTCTTACCTCAATGGTGAGTTCGCTTAATGCCTTGCGAAGTTCTTCGCGACTCTTGCGACTTTCTTGGTATTCGTCGAACAGGCGACCACGTGCAGTCTTTGAATCATCAGATTTTGCGGCAGCCAGAACTTCGGAAATGGTATTGATGAAGTTCTTGGTAGAAGCTATTTCGTCCTCGGTTAAATTTAGAAATCCGCAAGTTAGTGCGCTAAGTCCTTTGAGCGCAAACTTTGTCGAGACTTTTTGAGCGGCTTCGACTACCAACTTTAATGGAGTTCGGTATTCTTTCTCGGTGAAATTTTCACAAAGTTGACCAATTATCGCGATCAGAGGATCATTACAATAGTCGTCTTCCCACGCGTTGAAGTAGATTGCTTTCAGTTTATCTATCGCAAGGTGCTTTTGCCACCGAGTCAAAAAATATGTTTTTCCTGTTCCCCAACTTCCATTTACCGTGATCACGAGTGGATTTTTTTCAACACGAACCAGATTTGTCAACGCTTTTGCTACGTTTTCGCGACCTGCGTCGTCACCTTCCCATGGTTTTCCAGAATTGACTTCACGTGTTTCTAATTTGAAAGGGGGAAGCTCTTGCTCCGCAGTATTCGGATCGGTATCGATCGGATTTGTTGTCATGATGTTGCTCCCTCTGCCGTGTTTTTTGGTGTTGCCGAAGGAGAGTATACGGATTAGAGGATGTCGGGGCAATCGGCGTACCTATACATTAGACTTCGCCGTTCACCCTAAGGGTGCCGCCCCCACACGGAAGAGCGCGGGACCCGGCTTAGAATCCATATTCGGGTGAATTTACTGCGGTACTGCAACTTACTATCCCAATCTAAGTAGGGGTGCATCCATTCAAGGGGCACGTAACATGATTGGGGTTATCAATGGACGATATTCAGCGAGCGGTTCGGCTAAGACGAGCTTGGGCGATGGTGAGAGAGCGCGGCTTGGGTACTCGAACTGTTGCACGAGCGCGAAGTACAGCGGAGGCTCCGAGTTTCCTGAGGAGAGGCGGTGAAGGAGAGGCGAGGGCCGATAGTGTTGCGAGGGAAGTCGGTGCTGTTTTTCAAAAGGGGCAGAAGCACTTTCCACGTGCTTCCCTGGGGACGGCATTGGAAGCGGCCACAACGGAGGTGGCGGATTACGGTCTGGAGGCCTGGGGCGCGCGTCTGGAGAAGGATCTGCGCGATGTTGTTCAATCGGCTGCTACGACATCCTTCGTGAGCGGTGCGGAGGCGGTTGACCTGTCTACGGCAGGAAGGGGATGGGCGAATGACTACTGTGGGGAATTGGGGCGAGCGGCGACGGGTGGCGGGCAGAAAGCAGCTCGCGGGGCAGAGGAAGAAGTGCAATGGATGAACGCGGAGGTGTCGCAAATTGTTCAAAAGGGTGTGGACAAGTCGCTACGACCAGAAGACATAGTGGCGGAAGTCGATTTCCTGTTAGCGAGTACAGCCACGGGCCGTAGAGGCAAGCGAATTGCGTGGTCGGTAGTTTTTCGCTGGTGGCATGCCGGGCGAGACTGGCGCTATCGGCGAGAGGGAGCCACACATAAGATCTGGCATTTGAGTACTGGAGTTGATAACTGCCCCATTTGCCTGGGTAATGAAGACGCCGGTGAAATCGAAGCGGCACTAACTTTTCCGAGCGGACATAGCCACCCTTTGGCGCACCCTTGGTGCCATTGCTGGAACGAGTATACGGGGCTTCCGAAGCGACGGTGAACACCTGATCTGTGAAGTCGCGTCGGACCAAGCGAAATGCCTAACCGACGATCAGTTACGTTTTCGAGCTACCGGGCGTCTGTGGTGTTCGCGAGCACCAACGCCGCCGCCCGGGGGAACCAGCCGCTGTTCCAATGATGTTGGAGCACCGCAGTCTCTTCATAGATGTGGGGGAACGCTGCGCCGACGAGTTGCTGGTGCACCGTTTCCATCTTGTGGCCTTTCGGGCCCATGGAAAGGAGGATCACTCGGGGAGCCTTGCCCATAAAGGGTGACGCGTGATTGCGCAGCAGCTTGGGGAGGGCGTAGTCCTGAAAGTTCTCGTCCGTCCCGAAAATGTCGATCATGCCGAATTGGTCGGGGTGCACTTTGTCGAGGGGTGCGTCCCATGCGACGGCCTTGCCGAAGAGTTCGGGATGACGAAGCAATAGGGACAGAGCCCCGTTACCCGATTTACTGAAGCCGAGGAGCAGTCGCCCAGCCGGGGATTCGTCGACGGGATAATGTTCCTCGACCCACGGTAAAACGGTCTCGATGAAGTGCCGTTCGTGTTGCAAGGTGGCGTCGGTGGGGTGGTTGCCAAACCAGGGCAAGGCGGTGAAGGTGGGGGCGACACAAATCACCTGATAGGTATTGGCAATATCCCCTTTGGCCGCCTCGTCGAGTCCCGAACCGTAACGGTATTCCGTGCCGGGCTCTACGGGGAGGATGTAAAGGACCCGATAGGTCGTCGTTCTATCGAGACCATCCGGGGTGATGACAGAGAGCGTTGTTGGGCCTGATTGATGGGGGCTGTTGATGCTTTGGGTGACGATGGTAGTCGCAGCAAATGCTGGGGCCACCGCCAAAATGACGAATCCCGAAATCAGGGCGCGAAGATGAAACATGAGACCTCCTCTGCGATTCACCGGCTTAGTCTACACTCATTTGTCCCACAGCGCCACAGGCCCCACAGGCCCCACAGGTCCCACAGGTCCCACAGGTCCCACAGGTCCCACAGGTCCCACAGGTCCCCATCGACGCCGAGGCCATATGCCCAATCGCCCGCGCAATACAAAAAGCCCGGGTCGCGCTGGGCGACCCGGGCTGTAATCAGTCAATCAGGTATTCGAGCTTAGTGGAACTGCTCGCTTTCCGTGGAGCCGCTCATGGCGGTCACGGAGGATTCACCATCGGAGACGGCGTTGGTGATGGCGTCGAAGAAGCCGGTGCCCACGAAGGCCTGGTGCTTAACGGCACCAAAGCCGAGTTCTTCCTGGCTGAATTCTTCCTGCTGCATTTCGACGAAGGCCGTCATCTGACGGTCTCTGTAGCCATTGGCGAGTTTCCACATGCCCAGGTTGAGGTTGTGGAAGCCGGCCAGGGTGATGAACTGGAACTTGTAACCCATGGCACCGAGTTCGTTCTGGAAACGGGCGATGTCGGCATCGCTGAGCTTGGATTTCCAGTTGAAGGAGGGCGAGCAGTTGTAGGCGAGCAGTTTGCCGGGGAATTCGGCATGAACGGCGTCGGCAAACTTCTGCGCGGCTTCCAGGCTGGGCGTGCTGGTTTCGCACCAGATGAGGTCGGCGAAGGGGGCATAGTTCAATGCACGCGCGATGGCCTGGTCGATGCCGGGCTTGGTGACATAGAAACCTTCGGAGGTGCGTTCACCCGTGCAGAAGGGCTTGTCGCGGTCGTCAATGTCGCTGGTCAAAAGACCGGCGGCATCGGCGTCGGTGCGAGCGATAAGCACGGTGGGCGTACCGGCCACGTCGGCGGCCAGACGGGCAGCGTGGAGCTTGGCGACGAATTCACGGCTGGGAACGAGCACTTTACCACCGAGGTGGCCGCACTTCTTGGCGGAAGCCAGCTGGTCTTCGAAGTGCACACCAGCAGCACCGGCCTGAATCATCTGAAGCATCAATTCGTAGGCATTCAACGGGCCACCAAAACCGGCTTCGGCGTCGGCCACGATGGGCTGGAAGTAGTCATGCTTCTTCACGCCACTGATGGTCTGAATCTGGTCGCGGCGGGAGAGGGCATTGTTAATGCGCTGCACGACAGCGGGCACGCTGTTGGAAGGATAGAGGCTCTGGTCGGGGTACATGGTGCAGGAAAGGTTGGCATCGCCTGCAACCTGCCAGCCGGAGAGGTAGATGGCGCGGAGGCCGGCTTCTACCTGCTGGATGGCCTGGTTACCCGTCAGGGCGCCGAGGGCGTTAACGTAGCCGTCGCCGGACTCATTCACATAACCCCAAAGCTTTTCCGCCGTGGCTTTGGCTACGGAGTGTTCGGTCTTCATCGAGCCGCGCAGTTCGAGGACCTTCTGTGCGTCGTAGGGGCGGCTGATACCAGCGAATCGGTCGGATGCCCAAAGTTCATTGAGTTCCTTGATGTCGGCATCGCTGATCAGGGGGTTCTTCTTTTGTCCGTTGTTACTCATAATACGTGTTGTCCTTGTTTGCCTCGCGGCAGGTTTTGGTGCCTTGCTCCGCTATCGGAGTCGCCGGACCATCGTTCCGTTGTGGCCCTGCCACTCAGTCCAATTGCTCATAGGCAGCGAGGGTGAGAAACTCGGCCAGATCCTCATTGGCCGTGAACTCATCAAAAAGCTTCGCTGCTTCTGAATACTTTCCATTGGTGAAGCGATCCCCACCAACTTCATCCTTAATCGCATCCATTTCCTCGGCCGCAATCGCGCGGACCAATTCCATGGTTACGGCACGGCCATCATTGAGGACGGCCTTGCTGTTGTGTACCCATTGCCAGAGCTGGGTACGGGAGATCTCCGCCGTGGCGGCATCTTCCATGAGATTATAGAGGGGCACGCAACCCACGCCGCGCAACCAGGCTTCCAGATACTGGACGCCGACTTTGATGTTTTCGCGAATACCGTGCTCGGTGATTTCGCCCGTGGGAATGGCCAGCAGGTCTGCGGCGGTGGTTGTTACATCGTCGCGCTGCTTATCAATCTGGTTGGGCTTGTCGCCCAGTACCTTGTCGAATTCTTCCATGGCGATAGCCACCAACGCCGGGTGGGCTACCCAGGTGCCATCATGACCGTCTTCGGCTTCCCGCTTCTTATCGGTGTGCACCTTGGTCATGGCCGCGTTGTTCGCGGCTTCATCATTCTTAATCGGAATCTGGGCGGCCATACCGCCCATGGCGAAGGCACCCCGCTTGTGACAAGCCTTGATGCAGGCCAGTGAGTAGGCGCGCATGAAGGGGGTTGTCATACCAACCAATGCGCGGTCGGGTACGAGGAACTCTTCCTTCTTTGCGAATTTTTTGATGTAGCTGAAGATGTAATCCCAACGACCGCAATTGAGGCCACCGCTATGGTGCCGCAGTTCGAAGAGGATTTCTTCCATCTGGAAGGCGGCGAGGATGTGCTCAATAAGCACCGTACCCTTCACCGTGCCTTGGGGAATGCCCAGCAGTTCCTGGGCCTTCACGAAGACATCGTTCCACAGGCGGGCTTCCAGATAGTGTTCCATCTTGGGTAGATAGAGATAGACGCCGCCGCCCTGATCCACACGATATTGGGCATTGTGGAAGAAATACAGGGCGAAATCGAAAAGACTACCCGAAGCGCGCTCACCATCTACTAACACGTGCTTTTCAGAAAGGTGCCAGCCACGGGGACGGACCATCAAAACAGCCGTCTTTTCTTTCAGGGCATAGGATTTGCCATTGGGGGCCGTGAAATCGATCTGGCGACGGAGGGCGTCACGCATGTTGACTTGGCCGTCAAGGGTCGCAGACCACGTGGGGCCATGGGAGTCTTCGAAGTCGGCCATATAGGTCTTGGCACCCGAATTAAGGGCGTTGATGACCATCTTCCGGTCAACGGGGCCGGTGATTTCCACCCGGCGGTCCTGGAAATCTGCAGGTACGGGGTCAACTTTCCAGTCGCCACTGCGAATTTCGGTGGTTTCAGCGAAATAATCGGGCATTTCGCCCCGATCCAGTGCTGCTTGCCGTTCCTTGCGTTTCTCGAGCAACTCCAACCGTCTGGGGTTAAAGGCGCGGTGCAAGTCGGCGTAAAACGCTAACGCATCTTTCGTTAGGATTTCGGCCTGAGTGTCCGAAACGGGTCCCAGGAGTTCCAGGCCCTCGGGCACGTCGATTGATGCCATCGGTAGCAATCCTTTCACTGTGGAAATGCGGAAGTTCGACACAAGGGCACCACCTGTGGGGCTTGCGTCGCAAATAATTCGGGGTTTTCCACGTCTCTCCGAGTCTCAGCAACGGTACCACCGGTTGTAAGTGTTTGACAAATCAGTTGTTTCAATGTTAATTATAGGTCTGGTTAATCCTTGGGCCTTGTTGGCTTGAGATTTCTAATAGTCGCTGTGCCCGACCCCCTGGCACAGGAGAGAGAAAACGTGCCGAAGAACGAATTCCGGTACAAGCAGAATCGCCTCCAGCAACTGCGCGGTTTTTGCTACGCCGCTGCCGATGGCAGTATATCAAAAGCGGCCGAACGCATGTTTTTGAGTCAGCCCTCTGTCTCTTTGCAGATTCAGGCGCTGGAGCGGGAACTGGACGTAACCGTGTTTGAGCGGCGAGGGCCCAAGATCAAGCTTACGCCCGACGGCGAGATGCTCTTTGAGCTCGCCATGCCGCTCGTGGAACGTATTGATCAGCTTCCCGACGAGTTTGAGTCCCGCAGGGGCAATGTGGAGCAGGGACGCATCGATCTGGCGGCCGGTTGGTCCACCATCCTCTATGTGCTTCCCGAATATGTGGAATTATTTCGGAAAGCCCACCCGAACATTGAATTGAAGCTTCACAATGTGACGGGTGCCGAGGGGCTGGCCCAGCTGCGTGCGGGCCACGTAGATTTTGCCGTGGGTCCCCTGTTGCAGGCACCCGACGACATCATCTTCCATCCCATCGTTTCCTATGAGCCTTTGTTGATCACGGCCCTGGACCATCCCCTGGCCAATGCAACCGAACTTTCCCTCGCCGCAATCAGTAAGCATGCCCTCATCCTGCCGCCCCGTCACCTGAGTACCTGGAGCACGGTGGACTCGGTCTTCAAGGCCCAAGGTCTGCCCTATGAGGTGGCCATGGAAGTGGGGGGCTGGGAAGTCATCAAGAAATATGTGGAACTCGGCCTGGGCATTTCCGTCGTCATGAGCATCTGCATCACGGGCGAAGAAAAGCTGGCAGTCATCCCGGCAGGCGAGTTTTTTCCCAACCGTACCTACGGTGTCGTCATGCGAAAGGGGAAGTTTCTTAGTCCCCAGGCCCGGCGCTTTATTGAGCTCATGTTGCCCGACGTAACGCTGTGAGCGATTCGGACTAAAAAATTCCGGTCTGATGGGGGGGCAGCGGGGCGACGTAATACGGGCAGTACATTCGTCTCTTTCGCTGCTGGCCGACATGCTTCACGACGTTGGATGGAGCTGCAGTTGCCCATAGGAACCCAATTCTCTGATCGGATCGATTGGGCACGGGTTTACCGGGTATACAAACAAAAACGCCCCACAGGTGTGGGGCGTAGTGTTACCGTGAAAGTCGCAGTCGATCAGGAGTCGCCACTCAATTCTATGGGTGCCTGAAGTTCCTCACTGGGGGTGTGCTGGGGAACCATGTGCTCTGGCGGAATGTAGCGACGTTGGAGACGGGCACCTTTTTCTGCGGATTCGAGGGCGGCGTGTTCGATAGAGAAGAAGGATTGCTGGTTGGGCCCTTCGTGGAGGCGCAGTACCCCATTGACGAGGACGGGCTGCTCGTAGAGCATGGTCGTGGTGCCTTCTTCCATGTGAATGGCCATCACGTCATGGACCGGCGGCCGGTTACAGAAATAGCATTCAATAGGGAGGGGCAGGAGCATGAATTCCTTCATTTCGCGGAATTCATTTTCGGGCACCATAAAACCGATGAGATTGACCTGGGTGTTATTCAGGGCCAATAACTCTTCGGTAAAGGTGGCACCTTTGCGCAGGTTACCGTCGGTCGCGCGCATGTGATGCCATTTGAGGATTTCCATGCCGGAATTCTGGCGTTCACTTTCCCACTGCTGCCGCTCTTTGTCTTTCTTCTGAGCGAGGACGCCACGTTGTATATTCGAGTTGAAAAAGATGACCAGTGCCAGAACGATAATGACGCCTACCGCTGCCGTAAGCTCGCGTTTTACCCGTTGTCTCATGATAGGAACTTCCTGATGATTGTGTTAGTGGTGTTACTGTCGGTCGGCCAGATCGTGGGCCACATCGCTGTTGTACGCCTGCCAGGCAGGTAAAATACCGGCCACAAGGCCCACCAGAGCGACGGTGGCAAAGGCGCGAATTTCTTCCGAACTCAGGCCGAAAGGCGTTACGACCAGACCATATTCGTGGGCCAACTTGAGCCCGAGTATATAGGTTACCACATTACCAAAGAGCCAGCCGACTGCGATACCCAGTGTGGTGACCCAGAATGCTTCAATAATGACCGCACCAAAAATCTCGTAGGACGATGCGCCGAGGGCTCGCATGATGGCCAGGTCCCGTTTTCGTTGCATGATACTCAGATAGAGGCCAATGAGTATGCTGATGGCCGAAATGATGACGACCAGATAACCCACGGCCATCATGAGCCCCTTGATGGGATCGAGAAAGTCCCGGAAGAAATCCTTGATAACATTGATGGGCACGGCGGCCATGGCATCGGTGTTTTCGTTGATCCACCCTTCATATTCAAAACGCTGGGCGGCGCTGTGGAGCTGGACCAGCACGGAGCTCACGCTGTTGGACCAGTCGAGTTCCGCGTCGTCGGCATGGTCATCCCCATGGTCTGGCGCACCGTGACCGTGGGCCTCCCAGATGGACTCGATGCTGCAGTAGATGGCGCGGTCAAAGGGAGAGCCACTGGGTTCGAGGATGCCGACAACCTTGTAGGGATGTTCGGCATGGTCGAATTCTCGGAGGTCCTCAGAGATTGCGAAGGAGCCATGGACGCTTTCAAAGGTGTCGCCCAGAGAAAGGCCGAGCTGTCGTGCGGCCACGGCACCCACCACGGCTTCCCGGGGTTTGTCAAAGGCCACCCCTTCTTCCAGGGTAAAGGGTCGACGTACTTCTCCGCTGAACCCCTTCCACTCGTGGTCGAGCAATTCTTTCGTGGTGCCTACGATGCGAAATCCGCCGTAGGTGTCGCCCAGCCCGATGGGAAAGGCAGCCTTTACGAAATCCTTGTCTTTTAAAAGGTCTTCATAGACATGAAGGGGCGTGCGCCCGATGGCAGAGTCCATGAAGTAGACGCTGCCCAATACGAGGGACAGGGGACTGCCCTTGGGGCCGACCACGAGGTCGAAGGCCTGGCCTTCTTCCGCAAAACGCTGCTCCAACTGCTGGCGCAGGCTCAACACGGAGGAGATAAGGCCAACCGCCAACGCGACGGACATAATCGTCAGGCAGGTGGTCAGTTTCCGGTTCCACAGGTAGGCCCATGCAATGTGCCAGAGACTCATGCGCCGTCCTCCGTCACCAGACCCACACAATCAAATTGTTTGGGGAGGCGTTCGGCCAGGGCGCGATCATGGGTGACCAGCATCATGGTTACTTTTTCCTCCGTACACACTTCCAGGAAAAGGTCCATAATAGCCTTGGCGTTTTTGGGGTCGAGACTGCCCGTGGGCTCGTCAGCAATAATAAGGCGTTGGCGGTTGGCCAAGGCGCGGGCAATGGCGACACGCTGTTGCTCGCCCACACTCAGGGTGTTGGGCTTGCTGTGAAGCCGGTGGTTCAAGCCCACCCGTTCCAGCAGCATGGTCGCGCGGGACTTCCACTCGCCCGAGGGCACCGTGTCGCTGAAACGCATGGCAAGCATGACATTCTGCAAGGCGGTGAAGGGGGCAAGAAGATTAAATGTCTGAAACACGAAACCCAGTCGCTCACCGCGAAAGTGATCCAACTGGCCTTCGCTCATGTCTTGGATTTCGACGCCATCGACGGTGATGGTCCCACTATCCAGCCGCAGGAGGCCCGAGACGAGGTTGAGCATCGTGCTCTTGCCGCATCCGCTGGGGCCCCAGAGGGCGATATGATCCCCCTCCTCGGCATGGAAGTGCTCACAATGGAAATTGGCTCCGGGGCCCAGTTTCCGTCGGCACTGCTCTAAAGTTACCATGAGTTGCTACTTCCTGAAGGGCTATGTAGTGCAAAAAGGTTACTACGTATTATTCGACAGCGACGGAAAATGAGGGCACCTGTCTTCATTGATTGGCTGGGCCAGAACGGGGAAGTCGGTGTACAATTACCGGACACTGCTTAAAATGATTGACGGGACCTAGTATGCAACATGACGCCGCGCGCGGTCCAATCCACTTTTTCACCACCGCGCCGTGCCCATAGGTTCAAATGACAAAATTACGCAAACTGCGCACCATGATTTTTTTGCGTATGACGGGATAATCAGCTATAGTATTGCTGTTACGATGTATATGGCCGATCGTGTTCGGGATTGATCAATTATGGCTACAGATATTCGCATAACGCCGAAGCTGTCCGGAATGGATGTGATTCAGGCGGTGATTGAAGAGCACTACGACCTCGGTGTGGTGCAATTGCCTCGGCAATTGGAAACCACCCATCAGCGGCGGCACCGCAAGATGGTGGTGGAGAGCGAGCGAGGCACCTTTCTCGCCAAGACCTACCGTCGGGACGCCGTTGTGCTTGATAATCTTCGATTCCAACACAATCTTTCGTCGCACCTGGCGAAGCATAAATTGCCCGTTGCGGCCATTCAGCGTGCCCGCAATGGCAAGGGTATCGTGGAAGTCGACAATTGGGCCATGGAACTACAGGCCTTTGTCCCTGGCGAGTCCATGCAGGTGACCACGCCGTCCCTGAAGACCTCGGCCGATGCCCTGGGCCTATTTCACCAAGTCAGCCGTGACGTTCCCGTGCCCCCCCGTGATGCGCGCAAGTGGCGGTTCAGTGAAGTGCCTCGCCAGTCCCTGCAGAAACTGTTTCACATGGCCCGACAAATGGGTAGCAGCAACGAGCGAATCGATGATTACTGCAACCAGATTGCCCTTTTTCTCCACGATTCGACTGAGGTGTTGAGCGCGCAAAAGCGGGAAACCTACGAAACCGGCCTGATTCATGGCGATTGGCATGGGGGTAACCTGCTGTTCATCGGCGAGCAGTTGACCGCCATACTGGATCTAGAGTTTGCCGGCGACGGCTGTTACCTCGAAGATATTGCGTATGCCGTGTCCAATCTGTGCATCCGCACGACCTTGAGCCACGAGAAGATGCAACATCGGACTAATATCCTTTTGGATGAATATCAGGCCTACCGTACCCTGTCCTACTCGGAATTGGTGGCCCTGTTCTACGCGGTCGGCGTGAAACATATCACTACCGTGGCCTATCAGGCACCCCAGCTTGGTGGAAAGGTGGCGGGTTATACCGCACCCGAGTGGCTCCATCGCCTGGCGGTGCAATGTGCCTGGCTTTCCGAGCAGTCCCGTAAGGCCCGCTGGGGCGAATAGTCCCGCTACGGTTTGGCACAGGGACCATCGTATTGACTGGGTTCCTGCGTGGGCCTATACTCGGCCCATTGTTTGTGACCGTGGTAAATTGCATGGACCCGGAAGGAAAAGTATACATGTACAACGAAGTTCTTGTTGTTGAACGATCTGGATTTTTGGCGAGGGTGGGGTTGGCGACGTGGTTGTTTATTCTTGTACTCAGCGTTGCGTTAACCACGGTGGCTTCGGCCAACGACAATCTTCGGATTACCGAGTTCATGTATAACGCGCCAGCAGGGGGCGTGAGTTTTATCGAGTTCCAGAATGTGGGCACCCAGACGATTGACCTTTCGGGTATTACGTTCAGTGATGGCCTCACCTATACCTTTCCCGCGAACAGTAGCCTCGCACCGGGTGCCTACTATGTGATCACGTCTTCGGCCACCGACTTTGCGGCCCGTTACCCCGATGGGGCCTTCGACGGCACCTACCTGGGGGGATTGAACAATGACGGGGACCGGCTGGAGTTGAGCTCGTCCACTAACGTGCCCTTCCTGCTCCTCAATTATGATGACGATGCACCGTGGCCCGGGGCGGCCGATGGGTTGGGGTTTTCGCTGGTCATCGTCGACCCTCTTGGCGATCCGAGTGACCCAGCCAATTGGCGCGCCAGCGGCGTTGCAGGAGGCACACCGGGCGCTGCGGATGTGCCGGTGTCGTTGGCCGGGGTGCTTGTGAATGAAGCCCTTACCCACACCGATCTGCCCCAAGTGGATACCATTGAACTCTACAATCCGACCGATAGTGCAGCGGATATTCGGGGATGGTATATTACCGACGACCGCAGTCAGCCCGCCAAGGCCCGGATTCCCGATAGTTCCCAGTACGTGTTGGGAGCCGGTGCTTACGGGATCTTAAATGAAGCCGACTTTCGTGACAATCCCGGTATGGTCAATGGCAGCCCGCTTCCCGGTTTTGCGCTGAGTTCTCACAGCGAGGAAGTGGTCTATCTGTTCTCGGCAGATGCCGCAGGCAACCTGACGGGCTACAGCCATGGCTTTTCCTTTGAAGCCTCAATCAACGGCGTAACTTTCGGGCGCTATGTTTCGAGCGATGGCGTGGCCCATTTTGTGGCCCAGGCGGTGAATACCCTGGGAGCCGCAAACGGAGCCCCAGCGGTGGGGCCGGTTGTGATTGATGAGATTTTTTACAATCCTGCCGTCGGAAGCAATGATATCGAATACCTGGGCATGACCAATATCTCCGGAGAAGATGTGAATCTCTGGGACGACTCCAAGAACGGCGTTCCCGAAAATACCTGGCGCATCAATGGGACAGGGTACTTCTTTCCACAAAATACCGTTCTTCCTGCCGGTGGGCGATTGATTCTTGCCAATGCAGCGCCGGCTGCGTTTCGCGCGCAATATAATATCCCCGATGAGGTTGCTGTCTTTGGGCCCTTTGGGGAACTTGCCGGTTTGAGCAACAGCGGCGAAACGATTACGCTTTTTCAGGCCGATGCGCCCGAACTCGACGCCACGCCCTACATTGTCGTAGACCGGGTTAAATTCAGTGATACGGCACCCTGGCCCAATGCGGATGGCAATGGTTTGGCCCTGGTGCGGCGCACTAACGGGGCATTCGGAAATGATCCGGCCAACTGGCAAGCGGCCACACCGGGTTTTGGGCGTGCCGTAAGCGGGGGCGAAGGTGAGGGCGAAGGTGAAGGTGAAGGTGAAGGTGAAGGTGAAGGTGAAGGTGAAGGTGAAG
>CAXBPH010000181.1:0-14269 GCA_963977445.1 uncultured bacterium
ACTCTCATAATATTATTCAGAGATGTTGGGTTTGGCGGGTTTCTTTCTGGGAAAGGCGGTCCTGCAAACGGGCAATCTGGTCATTGGCACTCTGAATCTGTTGATCCAGGGTTCCGTTTGACTTGGCGCGCTGGTTGAGGAAGCCCGTTGCCTTGGTGGCCTCATCTAGAAATCCAAAGAGGACATCACCCACGCCATTTTTGCTGGAGTTTGAGAAGAGTTTTTCGACATTGGAGCGACCGCTGCGCAGGGCATCGCGGAACACTTCTTCATTCAGCGAGAGGGTCAGACCGGCTTCCGCGCTGAAATTATCGCCCGATGTAAGACCGATGTCGACCAGGCTTTTGAAGTCACCGCTAATTCCCGAAACCTGCTGAAAAAGATTGGTGATTAAAAAGCCCTCGATGGAACGGATACCGGAATCCCCCCGAAGAAGCCCCTGATTGGACGTCACGCTCCGAATTTCAGCGAGGGCATCGTTAAACTGAGTGACAAACTCCTGAACCTTTTCCACGATGGCATCGTTGTCGGAGGACACGGTTACGGAACTCGAGCCAATACTTTGAAAATCCAGGGTTACGCCGCTGATAGCGTCGGAAATGGAGTTGGTATTACGGGTCTGAACCGCCCCTCCATTTACCGTAAACTGCGTATCGGAGCCCGCCTTCTGAACGGCCGTATTCAGATTCACAATATCGAGAAAATTGCTGGTATCACTCGCCCGGCCAAATCGAATCGTGGGGCTACCTAAGGTATCGGAGATAACCCGAATCGAGTCTGTGGAGGTGTCATAACTGGCCGTAACGCCCGCGTTGGACTCGTTGATTGCGGCGAGAACGCCCTGCAAACTATCGGTGTTGGGGTCAATGGTGATAGAAACGCCATTAATCGAGAAGGTACCGGCCGTAACCGCTCCATCAGCGAAACTGTTCGTATTTAACGCTTCATTGCTGTCGATGGCACCCAGATTTCGTGTGCTTGTCGCTGCGGTGGAGCCATTTCCATCAGGAAGCTGGGTCGCCTGTGTAACCGCCAGAACACTCAAGAAGTTGGTGTCGTCGGCCACATCTTCAAAATTTATGAGACTCGTGTCGCCCACGGTGCTATTGGCAAAGGTCACTTTGTCGGCCACCGGATCATAGGTGGCCGTAACCCCTGCGCTGCTGCCATTAATTGTCGCGAGAATTGAGTCGAGACTATCGACATTGGGATCGACGGTGAACTGAACCCCGTTGATGGAAAACGTTCCCGCCTGTATCTCGGTGGTAATGCCACTGGCGCTTAAGGCGGCCGCTGAGTTAATAGGTGAGCCAATGAATGAACTGCCCCCGGCTTCCGTGGCGGTCGCCAGCTTCAACACGTCGATGGCAAAGGAACCGACGACAGGATTGGATGAGGTCACTTCCGAGGTCAGTACTTCGGGCTTGCTTGTAGACGACGTGAAGGCGTCAAAAATGTTGTTGAATTGGAAATCTTGAAGGGTATTTCGCAAACTCAGGAGGTTCGTGCGCAGACCGCTGACCGCATCCCGCTGGGACTGGAGCGAAGAAATCTTGGCTTCCAGGCGGAAAACAGGCTGGCTGTCGAGTTGAATCAACTGGGCGATCAGCGAACTGCTGTCCAACCCGGTGATCAATCCACCTGCGCTAATTGCTCCACTCATGGCAAGATTTTTACCCTTCTGGTTGCCGACAAATTCTTTGAGATCTACTCGCTCGATCTCTTTATCGGCAGAATCGGGTAAACACTTTAGGGGTATGCGGGAAAATCAGGGACGCAGATATCATGCATAACGCGATATGCCATAGCACGACTGTGTAGTCTTGTGTCGAGTGGTGTCTATTTTAATCTATTTTTGTTTGTTTGCATCGGTGAGGCGATGGCTTAGCGTGCGAATAATATTGAGGAGAATTTTAATGGCCGCACGCTTTGTCATCAAGCGCTCGAAGATTGATTCGCTCAGGATAAACAAGCGGCTTTCGTTAATGGCCGTCACGGTGGCGCTACGAGGCTCTTTGTTTACGAGGGCCATCTCGCCAAACATATCCCCCGTCTTGAGTTCCGCGATGCACTTTTTATCGTCATAGACCCCGAGTTTGCCCCCGAGGACGACGTACATCTGATTCCCAATCGTTCCCTTCAGGAAGATGTCCTCCCCGGCGGAAACGTGCATGGTCATCCCTTTGGCGAATATTTTTGCCACCTCTTCCCGCGAAAGCCCTTCGAAGAGTGAGACATGCTTGATGTATTGATCTATTCTGGCAGTATCCATATGTGGCCCAACCTTTTCATTGTCTGAGCCCTTTCGCTGGCTGCGCGTAAGACAAATCGCCGAGGCCGTGCAGAAAGGACCGTCTACACGATATAAATAAACCGACTGCAGTTGTTGCAGGTATGAATGTGGTCAGAATCCTGGCGCACGCGCTGGGCAAACTGGGAGGGGAGCTTCATGAAGCACCCCTGGCAGGTGTCTCCTTCTACAGGAACCAGAGCAGGTGCGCGCCCTTTGGCGAGCCGATCGTAGTGCTTGAGAATACGTGCGTCGACCATGGAGCGAATGTTCTCAATACGCTGCTTGATCTGCTTCTTACCGGTGCGGGCGGTTTCGTACATTTCCTGGCACAGCTGGAGCCGGGCAAGTAAAACGAGGTCCGCGTGGGCATCTTGGGCGGTCATCAGGTCAGGATCGGCCTTTACCTGGCTTGCGTAGTGCTCTTCTTCCTTGATAAGGGATTCAGAAAGCTTCTCGAGGAGGACAAACATTTCTGCGTCCGTATCGGCTTCAAGGAGGGCCTTCATATGCTCATCGTGGCGTAGCAGTTTCGAAATGGTCGCAATAAAGTTGAGGTAGGTGGTCTGCTGGGTGGGTGGATAGCAGATGAGAAAAATAAGCTGGACCGGATTCTTGTCTACGGACATGAATTCCAGACCATCTTTCACACGGCCTACCGCGCAGATGAGGGTTTTTAAGCCGGATACGCGGGCGTGAGGAACGGCGAGGCCATTGCCAATACCGGTGCTCTCGGTCGCTTCACGGGCCATCACTTGATCCAACGCAGGGCCCACACCCTTCAATTTTTTCTGGTCGAATAGAAGGTTGGTTAGTTCCTTGAGTGCGTCTGCCTTATTGGTGGCTTTCAAGTCAGGAACAATACAATTTTCGGCGATGAACTGATTCAGCAACATAGGTTCTATTTCCTTAAAAGTGACCAACGCGGGTATGGCTGCCCTTGCACCGTAATGCATGGTGTACTACTCCAAACCGCCCCCTATGGTAACACGATATTGAACAGGCAAACAATGGTCTGGTTTGAATTTTCGTCAGATCGACGAATGCTCATTGTACCAAACGGACGTAACAACGATGGGATCGCTCGACTGGCCATGATGTCGTTCGTTGCCGCTTGACTGCTTCACAAATACGACATCGACCTCTTCCCGTTTAAGCCAATCGTTAATCTGATCATCGCATTGGCTTATGCCGTCCAAATTGGATTTGGACATAAAAGTTCGAACTTTCACGGTCAGTGTCCTCGCTTGGTTTTCGTTTGCGGCCCAACAACCCCACGATGATTCACGGAGTCGGAGCCGACAGGGCGCTCAGCAATGCTTCGCGCATGACATCTACGGGGGCGGGTTGCCCCGTCCAGGTTTCAAATTGTTCAGCGGCCTGTTGCACGAGCATTTCAGAACCGAAAATAGTCGTACATCCCAGAGCGCGGGCTTTCTGAATGAGGGTCGTCTCCAGGGGGCGATAGACCATGTCGAAGACCACCTGCGTGGCACGCAACGTCTCTGGTGGAATGCTGAGGGCATTCTCGTGTTTGGGATACATGCCGACCGGGGTGCCCTGTACCACGATATCGTGGGTCGCCATCGCCGCCTCAATGTCTTTTTCGAGGTGGCCTGCATGGAGTAGACACGGGGTATTGGGCGCGATATCAGCGGACAGGGTCGCCGCCTTTTCCGGGTCACGGGCAAGGATCGTGACTTCTGCACAGCCCGACTCGTGGGCGAAGGCGAAGGCAACGGCGCGAACCGCTCCTCCTGCCCCGAGAAAAAGCACCTTCTTGTCTTTGAGATCCACCTTGGCGTGTTTGAAAGCGCGGAGGGTTCCTGTGCCATCGGTCACCGTCCCAACCAAACGCCCGTCTTCGTTGGTAACCGTATTGATGCAACCCACCTGCTGCGCCATGGGGCTGAGTTCGTCCATATGGGCCATGGCCGCCACCTTGTGGGGGATGGTAACGCTCAGTCCCCGAAAGCCCGCCATTGCACGCATCCCCGTCAGACAGGCCTCCACATCACGTACGCGAAAGGCCCCATAAATATAGTCAAGACCAGTCGCCTGGAAAGCCGCGTTGTGAATTGCGGGAGACAGTGAATGTCCTACAGGATCACCGATTACCGCGCAAAATTGAGTCTGGGTAGTAATAACAGGAGGCAACCGACAGGTCCTTTTGGCATGTAATATTGAGTAGGTAAAAATGAGATATTGGAAAATTCAGGATGGCTGAGGAAACTTTTCCTGGCCGGAAATCACCATTAACCGGGAGGCCATGAAAGGCCTCGCCCGCCTAGAATGTGAAGGTGAATATGGTATACCGTCTGCCCACCGTCTTCGTTGCAGTTGATCACATAGCGAAAGCCCGGATCGCTTAACCCTTCCGCGTCGGCTATTGCGTTCGCCCTCAGGAGCATCCGCCCCAGCAATGCCTCATCCTCGGGTTTCGCCTCGGTAATACGGGCAATGTGTTTTCGCGGGATAATCAGGCAATGGGTGGGCGCACCCGGATTGATATCACGGAACGCATAGAACTCGTCGTCTGAATAGACTTTAGTCGACGGAATTTCACCCGCTGCAATTTTACAAAATAAGCAGTCGTCGGCCATTGCAGGCGCTCCTCCCTCCCGGCAGTTCACACTCACACGGGATTTCTCCCGTTGAAAGGGCGTAGAACATCATGCCTACGCCCGTCACTTCACCATGGTAGCGCGAAGTACTTCGGAGAAACAACGTGACGGGCTGACGGTCACCTTACTCAAACGGGGGCTACGAATGGCCTTCCTGGCGTCGCGCGTCTTTTGCATCGGGCTAACAGAGCGGCCCTTCCCCCACGTGGCGTGGGTTGGACCCGACTACGGACGGCGCGGTGGGGGTGCGATGATGAATCGTCTTTGGCCGCTGGACTATACTTCAGAACGCACATGGGGCAAGCCCATCGAGCTATCGGAAAGGAATTCCAATGCCAAGCGGCCTTCGAAAATGCGGTTCTCGTCGAATATTTTCGCTCCATCTGAGGTCCATCATGGGCGTGGTGACTATTGCCCTGTTTGGGCTGTTCGGTGCGCCGGACAGCCGGGGCGATGATATCTCCTGGGTAGGCCCCCAGAATGGTCGATGGGACACGCCAATCAATTGGAACAGTGGTGTCGTTCCTACACCAAATGACAATGTCACCATCAGTGGCGATGTGGCGGTAACCATATCCGACGCGCGGGAACTCGATGGCGCGCTTACGCTGACGAATCGTGCCCTGCTCCGAATCGACGGCACAATGGCTTCCTTCGTCGCCAATGGTTCGACCTCGATTTCAGACGGGCGTATCTCGGTCACGGAAGGTGGTCAGGCGGCGTTACCCAATGTCATCGACTACACCTGGACACGCTGCGAAGGAGAGGCCCTGATTTATGTAGATGGCATGGACTCCATGTTGGTCATGGCGGGCCTTGAGACCATCCACATAGACGCGCCAGACTGTGACGACCTGCTGGCTAACGTGACGGTGGCGAATGGGGGCTTCCTGGATACGCCCAAGCTGACCTCCATGGGTGCCGCACCGTCTCAATTTTTGGTGCTGACCTTAATCGGCGATGGGGCCATTTCGGTGCCCGAACTCACACGGATGGACGGGACGTTTGCCAGCGTGGGTGACGACACAGAATTGGCGCTACCCGCGTTGACCAGCTTCGTCAACAGTTCGATGCTGCTTAACGCCACGGCGATCGTATCCGCCGGTCGCCTGGCGGCTGTTGAGCAAAGCACCCTGTCTATAGCGGGCACGGACTCCCTGGCTGTGCCTCAGCTCACTTCCCTCGTCGGATCCGTGGTATTTGTATCGGCCGGGCGCCTGGTCATGCCCATGCTGACCACCTTGGAAGATACCACCATTTCCATTGGAGACGACGCATTTCTGAGCGCACCTATGGTGGAATCCCTGGTGGCTACCGAGCAATTGGTAACCTTTTCGACAACCGGTACGGGCGCGGTTTCGCTGCCCGCTCTAACGTCCGTTCGCAACGTGGTATTCGTGGCCAGCGGGGGATCTACCCTGAACCTGCCCTCGGTGGAGACGTACGTATGGAACTTGTGTCTGGGCGCAGGGCTCTTCACCTCCGCAGGAGAGAACTCCGCGTTGAACTTTTCCGGACTCCGAACCATTGCAATTCAGAGTGTAAATTGCACGGGTCTGGGCTTCGCTACGAGTTCCAACACCGGTGGAACTATTGACCTTTCGGCCCTGACGACCGTTAGCTCCCCCCCGGGACAGTTCGTCTCCTTTGTCGCCGCAAATATGGGCTCGGAAATCGATATTTCTGCCCTGTCCAATTTCAGCAATAGCGTAGTGCTCTTTACCGAACTCGACGGTGGAAAAATCATCCGGGGCACCGGGACAGGCTCAGAGGGTGAGGGCGAAGGTGAGGGTGAAGGAGAAAACACATCGGGCTGCCCCGCTCCGTCGAAACGTGACCGGGTCTCCTCGGCTTCGTCACTCGGTGACCTGTTTCTGGGCGCCGCTCTACTGGGTGCTCTCGGGATTGGTCGGAAACGCGCTCGAAATCGTGAATGACGTTCCTGGGAAAGGAAACCCATAGAACATGGTATGCCGCAAAATGAGTACGGGCCGCCCACATGGGCGGCCCGCCTATTTCGATACGGAAGCAGTGTGTCGCGCTGAACCCGTCGGCATACGACGTAGTACTATTTCACGGAGTCCCTTCGGGCTTTCAATTCACGCCAGGTCGTGAGAATGATACCCTCATCCTGAACGAGCTGGATAAGCTCGGGGTCGGTCATGACATCCAGATCAGCCTGGCGGGTATTGCCGGAGGTCGAAATGGCATCAAAATGGGCGTCACGGGCCGTACAGTGAACAATAATCTCCGTAACACCGGGCCGTAACTCCTTTATCGTCTCTGTGAACATGCGTTTCTTTTCTTCCGGGGTTTTCCAATTATAGGAAACGCCAGTCGCATCGTCCAGCACGGGCAGTCCTGCAGCCCATACCTTCTCATGTAGACCGTCTTTCGTAAGGATCTCCGCGAGCCCACCTTCATACTTGTTGCTCAAGTAGCCATGGGGACCGGTAATAAGTATCGGAATTTTGTACTCAATACCTACCTTTACATAGCGTGCAAAATACTCCAAATTTGAGAAGAGCGTTCCCATGTGGGAATCCAAGTGGGTTACTGACATCCCACTGGCGAGCGCCATATCTATCTGGGCGCGTATTTCCATTTCTATTTCGTCCGCCGTGGCATGTTGGTTGACCAGTTCCACCCCCTTCCACAGATAACCCGCCTCATCCACCAGGCTGGGAACAGTTGGCTTTCCCGCGACAGGTCCCCACCGGTAGTGATCCCACTCAGAAGTGAGGGTCAGGTGAAGCCCATTGTCCACTTCCGGGTTCTTTTTCAGATAATCGAGCCAACGGGGCACCCAGGGGCACGGCATCATGGTACTGACGGAGGTCACCATCCCGCCTTCGATGGCGCGGACCGTCCCCGTAATCCCCTCCAGACACATGCCCAAGTCGTCGCTGTGAAAGATAACAACCTTGGCATCTGCGGGCCACCCAAGCCGCTCCGCGTACGTCTTCTCCGCACCATTTGCCGCCAGAGGCACGAAAAAAAACAATACTATAGTTCCCAAAATACGTTGAATAGCCTTAGATCGCATTGTGTTGTCTCCCGGTATTGGGCCAATAATGTCGAAAAATGAAAAGCTGGAACACCAACATAGCAAAATTTGCCATCGATTGCGTATTTTGGCGACATCTTCGCTTGCGGGTCTCATTCAAAACAATCGTTTTAATTGATCTTTATGCACTTTGTTACATTAGTGATGGGTTCTATTGCCTAGGTTGTATTGTTTTTCTTGACAAATAATTGATTCTCTTATATAACGGTAACTAACATATGAAGAAACTGTGACGAATTCTTCACAAAGGCGTGTATCTTGAAAATCACCTTAGATGTATACGTTATGCTTTTCTTACCTCGTCACTTGGTTGAATTCGAGTACAAGAAAGGAGGCAACTAGACACGTGCAGTCTATCCATTGAGTTCATTTATTCCATTTTCCAAACCACCCGAAAAGGATCAAAGAATGAGCGTAAATAAATCCATACATAAGAATCATGGTTTTACTTTAATTGAGTTGCTCGTCGTCATTGCAATTATCGGTATTCTCGCTGCTATCCTCCTCCCCGCCTTGGCACGTGCCCGAGAAGCGGCGAAGCGGTCCAGCTGCCAGAATAATCTCAAGCAACACGGTATTGTCTTCAAGATGTTTTCGAACGAAAGCGAAGGAGAACGATTTCCCCGACGTGGCACGCGTTTTTGGAAAGACTACAATAGCGCCGACCTCGAGCGGGCCTATGAGCTGGAAGAAATCTATCCGGAGTACATGACGGATCTCCAGATTCAGTTTTGCCCTTCCGATGCGGACTACGGCAAATCACAGATTCCTAATTATACCTACAGCACGGATGGCTTGAAGCTGCACCGTACCATAGGGCCAAATTGGGACACATCAGACGACCCTTACGTGAAGAACAAGGTGTCTCCTGCTGGTGGTGGTAGTCAATACTGCGATCCTGCGCTCTTCGATCCCGGTTTGAATTGCTACTATCACGGTGGATACTGGTCCTACAACTACTGGGGCTATCTTATTGATGGCGACTGGTTTAAAACTCCCGCCGATTACGCGTGGGTCTTCGCCAACAGTGCAAGCATCGGCGCTCCTGAAGCATTGGATCAGCGCCAGGCCTCCATGCCTAACGGCCGTGGTCTTGTTCCAAATCGCGAGCAAAACGCCACATTCGACATGCCTTCCTCCGGAGAGCGGGTCGTAGCTTTTTACATGCGTGAAGGTATCGAACGCTTCACCATTACGGACATCAACAATGCTGCTGCCAGCGCAAAAGCGCAGACAGAAGCAGCCGTAATGTGGGACAATTCCTACACCGCCGACGGGGCCGTTGGCGAAAACTTCAACCACGTACCCGGTGGCGCCAATGTGCTCTACATGGATGGTCACGTGGAATGGGCCAAGTATCCCCAACCTGCTGGCAGCAAGGCCTATATGATGACCTTGGAAGCCCACCGGGACGGAAACTCCTTCGGACCATGATCGGCTTACCTTTTACCCTTTCGTCCGTCTCTTAGAGCGGAGTGAGAAAATCTGGGAGGGTCACACTGACCCTCCCAGATTCATTTTCCTTCCCCCCCCCACCCCGGGCCTGCTTCCAATTTTTTTTCGAAGAGGATCTTTTCATGAAGTCGAGTACCCTTGTTGTTGCATTCCTCCCCTTGTTATTCATTTTGGCTGGTTGTGGAAAGTCCGCGCTGCCGGAAGATCCCGGCCTTCCCGAAGGCAGGGATATGCGCGACACGTTTCGTGAAGCCGTTATCAACTCAGATGAAGCTACCGTAGTTGATCTACTGAACCAGCAGCCCCTCCTCGCAAAAGCCAAGCACCCCACCAGTGGCCAGCTGCCCCTTCATCTCGCCGTTCGAGCTGGCAATGAAGCGATCATAAAGCTCCTACTTGAAAATGGGGCCAATCCTGCGGCGCTAAACGACGAAGGCGAATCGGCACTGGACGCCGCCCATTCTTCTGGTGCCGGAGAATCAATCCTGGCACTACTCCAGTAAACGTTCGGTGGGTCTTGGGACTGCGCACCTATACGGTCGTAGCCTCAAGGCCTTCCACCGCGTTTGCTGCCACCTTCGCCACATTGTCCCACGGGTCACTTGTTGCCGTCTTCAGGACCACGAGACAGGGGGCTGCCGCGCCACCCAATTGCAGCAGGGCCCACGCTGCTGCAAGCCGGACACTTTGCGACTCATCGCGAAGCCTTTTTTCGAGCACAGGCAGGGCCGTCGGCACCTCTCCCCAGTCGGCCAATGCGTGTGCCGCAGCGACACACACAACCGCACTTGGGTCTTCCAGATGAAGCCTGACCAAGGTGAGCCACTCGGCTGTCCGCAGGCCTGGGCTAACGACGCGATGGAGCAGCACGATCGCCCAATACCGCAGGGCAGCATCCGACGCTGACAAGGTTTCCAGATAAGTAGCAATGGATTGGTCGGCGTTATGGTCCAAGGCACGTAGCGCGCGAAGTTTGACCAGCAAGGGCGCAAGTGACTCCGCGTCCACCGGGTGCGATTCTGTTACCCCTGACGGACCACCCCCGGCCTCCCCCACGGTGACCACGATGCTGTCCTTAAAACCAATGCGGGATGCCTTCGCGTGCAGCCTGACACCGGGTCGCACCGCCACGCCTCCCCTGTCGAGCCGCCAATAGTCGGGCACATCATCTTCCCACCGATAGCTGATTGACGCTCCAGGCGTCGACGAGCTCATCAGAATTTTCTCCTCCGACAGGGTCAGCACCGGTGCCTGGGCAGTCATGGTTCCTGCGCTATTTCGCCAAGCATCCAATTCCGGCTCAGGAATCAGTCCAACATCGTCCGTGGATGCCATCCAACTGAGATGTACCGCCCGAAGTCTATACAGGTCAGATTGAAATTCCGGGTGTGTAGCAAGATTGTTTAACTCGTGGGGGTCGGCCTCCACATCGTAAAGCTCTTCCAGCGGCTTTGTGGGCGCAAACCATTTTTCCTGGTCTCCATCCAATTTTCCCTCCGTGTGGAGACGTCGTAAATCCTGCAACATAGGCATTTCGTTCATGTAGTCGATGTCTTGTGCATAGGTCACATAGGGCATGTAGTTGCGGAAATAACGAAAGCGTTTATCCCGCACCGTGCGTATCAGGTCATAGGCCTCATCCATGCGATCGCGGGCTCCATATATGTATTCCTGCGGCGGGGTCTCCTGGGGGCCCAGGAAGGCGTGCCCCTGGAAACAGGCGGGTGGCGCCACGCCGGCGAGGGAAAGCACCGTTGGCGCAAAATCAACGAAGCACACCAAATCATCACGGACCCCCGCTGCCAGACTTTCGGGAGCGTCCGGTCGCACCCAACTGCGCCATTTTTCCGGCACGTGGATTAGCAGCGGAATTCGTGTGCCCGATTCGTAGAGCCATCGCTTCCCCCGCGTCAGGCCACGGCCGTGATCCCCCCAAAACCAGACAATCGTATCCTCCGCGAGACCGTCCTCTTCCAGTTGTTTCAACGTATCCCCCACTTGCCTATCCATCAGGGTGATAACATCACTGTATTGGGCCCAATCGTGACGTGTAGCGGCCGTGTCGGCGTGATAGGGAGGCAAGGTCGCCTTAGCCGGGTCGTGTTTCTCTGGCCCCAGGGCGTCAATCTGGTCGAGCAACCCGGTGTCACGACTTCGCACCTGACTCTCGTGACAGACCGTAAAGTTAATAACCGAAAAGAAGGGCATGTCGGTCGGTCGGTGTCGCCAGTGCGCCTCGTTACTACTTTCGTCCCAGGCGCTCACGGGTGGCGAAAACTGATAGTCGGTCTTCTTGTTATTGGTGCAATAATAGCCCGCTGCACGGAGATATTCCGTGAAACATTTTACGCCCGCAGGGGGCACGCCGGCACAGCGCATGTGATGGGTGCCAAGCGTGGTGGGATACATGCCCGTGATAATCCCCGAGCGACTGGGGGCGCAGACACCGGAATGGGAATAGGCCCGATCATAGCGGACTGCCCGTTGTGCGAAGCTATCGATGTTGGGCGTCGTCGCATAGTCATCGCCATAGCAACCGAGGTCGGGACTGATGTCTTCCGCGCTGATCCAGAGGATGTTGGGTCGTTTTTCGCTGTTTTTCTGCGCGACGGCATGGGGTCCACCAAACAGGGCCCACGCGGTAGCGGTAACCAGCCCCGATTTAAGAAAGCTTCTTCTTCGCATAGGTCCACTCCCGGATATAGTTTGCTAACAACGCCATGCACGCCGGGTCCCGGGAAGTACAACCAGGAGCTTCGGCCCTACTTCAGGATACGGTACTCGTTAATCTGAACTCCGCCATCGCAGGTCACCGATTCAAGGAGTTCCATTCGGGCCGTCGCCGCGGAGGAGCCGAAGAGCGTCGTGCCGCTCCCAATAATCACCGGGTTCACCCGTAGTTTCAGGGTATCAATGAGCCCATTCTCCAGGAGCCAGCCCGCGAAGGGCCCACCACCACAGAAATAGATGTTACTTCCCGATTCTTGCTTCAATGCATTTATGTTTTCGACCGCCGGTGCGACGACGTGTACATCGGGGTGGGGTGATTTGAAGACCAGCGAGTTGGAAAATATATAGTGAACCTTGCCCGCGCAGGCTGGCTGCCCTGCCTGGAGGCCATAGCCATAGCCGAATTCATAGGTCTGCCGACACATCATCACGGAATCGAAATCGCTTATCTCTTCCTTGTAACGGGTGGCGACAGAGCCTTTCTTTACAAACATACTGCTATCTCCTTTCGGGCCCGCAACGTAGCCATCGAGAGAACAAGCAACATAATAGACAATTTTTTTCATGGTGACCTACCTCTACCACGTATCCTGACCACACACAGCCTTGCGCGGTTCCTACCTGTACTTACACTATCACCATTGTACCCCTTCGGTGCCACTAAAGGATGCCCCATAAAAAAGGGTATTCCAATGGAATACCCTGGGAAATCTATAGTCTGTTGCCATGTACCCGCCCACGTGAATCACGTACGGGGGCAAGGCGTCGGTCAAGGCAGCGTGCCGTCACCTTCTTCGGGATAGCCCTCACGGAACATGGACTTCAGCTCATCCACACGGGCTTCGGTTACGGAAGCCATGGCAGCTGAATAGACCATCGGCGCGATGCTGCCGCCTTCATAGAGGGACATGGCAAACTCCGCATTCTTATCGCGATAGTTGAGCCAGGCGAGCTGCGCTTCCTTCAGTCCGGCTTTCTCGGTGTCACTTAGACGGATACGCAATTCCTTGTATACTTTGTTCAGTTGGGCATCGGCAATTTCGTAGTCCGATTTCACCTCCTGGTTCATTTCCTGCTGGGTTTGGGCAAATGCGAATACGGCCAGACCAAGGATGAAACAAATGGAACCAGCAATTACCTTTTTAATCATAGGTACTTCTCCTCTTCCTGCGGCGCATTAAAAGGGGAACGCGCGCGCCACTCCCACCACAACCGACACAACCAGCGGCACTGGAAATACGGTTGCCTACAGAACGATTTTCCCGATTTTAGCAGATGGACCTGGCACGCTTCTCATTAAGAGGAAGACGTTGTATTCATGACGCGGTGTATTTAGCAAGCACCGGTAGAGCCGGGGGTATGAGGAAAGCCCCGGCAACGGGGCGGTTAAGTCCACGAACCCAGGGTTTGCTTCGCATCGCCCTGGGCTACGTTATGCCACCCCTCCGGGGCTAAGAGCGCTTCGCGCCTTCGTATTCTGCAACACTGCAAAAATTACGCTACTTGAGCTAGCAGTAGAAAAACTCGACGAAACAGCAGAGCCTGATGAATTCTCACCGGCAGAGCCGGTAGATTGGCTTGTATTTAGAAAAGTTTGCTGCCCAATGGCGCTGCCTTGTCCGGAACGCACAGAACGACCGCACCGTTATCATCTTTGAATCCGGTGACCAGACACTGAGAATGGAGCGGTCCGATCTGTTTTTTTCGGCAAGTTAACTACGGCAACAACCTGCCGGCCAATGAGTGATTCTGGTTGGTAGTGGTCGGTAATCTGGGCACTGGATTTCCGGATACCAATCTCCGGGCCAAAGTCGATTCTCATTTTAAGGGCAGGCCGCCGGGCCTCTGTGAAGACAGACGCCTCCAGGATTTGTCCCACCCTGAGTTCCACCTGAGCGAACTCATCCCAACTGATTTCTTTCACAATTGCAACCTCCTTTGTGTTTAAATTGTCCAACTGACGTATAGTAGCGGAAGTAGGTAAACCAAGGAGACCTGATATGCGTTTGGCCAGAGTATTTGTAATCATGAGTTTGCTGGTAGCTGGAGGATTGGCCCATAGTGAATCGACCACGCCCGACCCTACCCCCATTGAGACCTGGA
>CAXBPH010000182.1:0-14267 GCA_963977445.1 uncultured bacterium
TGTCAGATCGTGGAATTGCTGGAATTGGCACCCTCGACGGTCTCCAAGCATCTGGCCATACTGCGACAGGCAGGTTTGGTGACCTCGCGAAAAGATGGACGTTGGATTTATTTCGCCCTGCAAGATGACAAGAAAACGCCCGATGTGGCAGAAACCTTGACCTGGCTGTTCAGCCGCCTGGACGTATCGCCCCAATATGCGATCGACCGAAAACGGCTTGAGCAGATCCTGAAGCAGGACCCCGTAGCCTTATGTCAGAGACAGAACAAAAGCTGAATGTACTTTTTCTTTGCACCGGCAATTCCTGCCGGAGCCAGATGGCCGAAGGCTGGTGTCGCCATCTGAAGGGGGACACGATTCGGGCCTTTTCGGCGGGCATCGAAACCCACGGGCTCAACCCCAATGCCGTCCAGGTCATGAAAGAAGTGGGCGTCGATATTTCCGGCCAGGAATCCCACCATATCGACAGCTTTCGTGACACGCCCCTTGACCACGTGATTAGTGTGTGCAGCCATGCCCATGAGAATTGTCCGGTCTTTCCGGGCAACACCAAAGTCACCCACGTGGGATTCGATGACCCACCCCGGCTGGCCCGTGAAGAAGCCACGGAAGAAGCCGGTCTCGCCCACTATCGCCGGGTCCGCGATGAAATTCGCGCCTTTGTAGAGACCCTCCCCGATTTCCTAACCCGCCCATAATAGATCCATCCCCTGTAAGGAATACCTCCATGGATAACGCTGCCTGCCCGACGACCCAAGCCTCGATGAGCCTCTTTGAACGTTACCTGACCCTGTGGGTGGGGTTGTGTATGGTGGGCGGTATTGCCCTCGGGCGTTTTGCCCCCTCCGTAGCCACCACGCTGGACGGCATGACGCTCGATGTAAATGGTGCGCCCGTGGTCTCTATCCCCATTGCCATTTGTCTCTTTTTCATGATGTATCCCATCATGGTGAAAATTGATTTCGGCGAGGTGGTGCAGGCGGGAAAAAGCACCAAACCCGTATTACTCACGCTCATCGTCAACTGGGCCATCAAGCCCTTCACCATGTATGTCATTGCCCTGTTCTTTCTGGGCGGTGCCCTCAATGGCCTGATTGGTGCTGACGCGGTCGACCTGGTGAAACTTCCTCTGGGCGTAGACTTGTCGGTGGGCGACACCTACGGCGCGGGTACGGTGGTGGTGGTGGACGGCATCCAGATGTTGGAAGTTCCCCTGTGGCGAAGCTATCTCGCGGGGTGCATCCTGCTGGGCATCGCGCCGTGTACCGCCATGGTATTGGTCTGGGGCTATCTGGCCCGGGGCAACGATGGGCACACCCTGGTCATGGTCGCCATAAATTCGCTTGCCATGCTCGTGTTGTTTGGCGTCATCGGCGGCTTTCTGCTGGGCGTCGGTCAGCTCCCGGTGCCGTGGGAGGCCCTGTTGCTTTCTATCAGCGTCTATGTGGCCCTGCCCCTGGTTTGTGGCTATTTTAGTCGCAAACTCATCTTGCGGGCCAAAGGCGAGACCTGGTTCAAGGAGCGTTTCCTCCACCGCCTCACCCCCATTACCATTGGGGCCCTTTTGCTGACCCTCGTGTTGCTCTTTTCCTTCAAGGGCGACGTGATTCTGGCCAATCCCCTGACCATTCTCTGGATCGCAATCCCCCTCACGATTCAAACCATATTGATCTTCGCCGTGACCTTTGTTCTGGCGAAACTCATCGGCCTCAATTATCGCGATGCGGCACCGACGGCGCTCATTGGCGCTTCCAACCACTTCGAAGTGGCCATCGCGACGGCCGTCATGCTCTTCGGCCTGTCATCCGGTGCGGCGTTGGCAACCGTGGTGGGCGTCCTCATTGAGGTGCCCTTGATGCTGCTCCTCGTGCGGGTTTGCCTCCGAAGCGAACGTTGGTTTCCCGCCGCATAGGCGGGTAGTTCAGCGGCCCGGCCACCAGTTATTTATGGCAGTCGTCAGGGCCGCAACGCGCTCGGGCTGGCTCGATGCCCGATCCCGCGCTTCGTGGGGGTCTTCGGTAATGTTGTAGAGTTCGGCGGCCTTGCCCGTCGCGGCCGGCAGGATGAGCTTCCAGTCCCCTTCGATACACCAACGGTATTCGAGGCTGGTCGCAGGCACGTTGATATCCACCGCGTCGTGGGAAAAGATTTCACCAAAGATGCGTTCGCGGGCGACAGGCGGCCCCGCCAACAGACTGAGTCCTGGCATGGCATCGGTTGGGGTCGCGCCGCAGGCCTCCAGAATGGTCGGAATCAGATCGAGGCTCAGCACCGGGGTGGTGGTATCCAAACCCGGGGCAATCTTTCCCGGCCACTTCAGAATGATGGGCGTGCGTAGGCCGCCATCATAGGGGGACCGCTTGCTTCGGGGCGCAAAGCCCCGCTTGTCTTCGTTTTGAATCCAGCCATTGTCTGTCACATAAACGACGAGGGTATTTTCGGTGAGCCCCCGCTGGTCGATCATCCCCAGGAGCTCGCCACAAGTTTCGTCGAACCAGTCACACATGGCCCAGTATTTCGCGACAAATTCAGAGCGCCCTTCGGCCCGGTATTTGTTGAGCAAACGCTCCGGTGGCGTGTGGGGCTCGTGGGGCAGGAAGGGGGCATACCACAGGAAGAAGGGCGTACCTTCCGTTTCATCAAGAAAATCGGCAATGGGTTGCAGGCCGGTGCGCCCGATTTGAAGGCCCTCATCACCGTGACGGCCACCCCGGGTAACATCACCGTGGGTCATGCCGTGGGTGAAGCCCCCTCGGGTGTAGTTCCCTTCCCACCATTTGCCGGACTGATGGGAAACATACCCTTTCTCTCCCAGCAGATCGGCAATCGTGGTGGCCCCATCGATGTGCGCCAGCATGAGATTTCGGTCCGTGCCCTTGGGTGGATCATTGCCGGTAATTTTGTTTTGGTGGGGATAGAGCCCGGTGGCGAGGCTGGCCAGGCTGGGCCGACAAAGGCTCGAAGGGACATAGCCACGGGTGTAGGTGAACCCCTCTGCCGCCAGTTTATCCAGATGGGGTGTTTCGATAGCCTCGTGCCCCATAAAGCCATAGTCGCCCCAGGCCTGGTCATCACTGATAATCAGAACCACATTGGGCGGTGCCGCGGTGACGATGGTTGCCGAAAGGAAACAAGACGCGATGAACAAGAAGGCATTTAGTCGTTTCAAAACAAAATCTCCGCTTTTGGGGTGAATCTTCATGATACAGAAGCACTGGCCACCCCACCAACACAGGAGCACCCAAGCCAAGCCCCGAGTTTGGGAAAAATGCCTTCAGCGGACATTCAACATAAGGCGGACACCAGAACGTGCTCCTCGTCTCCACATATTAGGAGTTGTGTAATCGTACACACCGTGATACATTGATACTTTCAAGTTTTTCAGGTCGAACACTCGTAGTGCTCTGAGAACGTGGATGTGAGAGAAGGGGCGGCGGAAACGTCTCCGGAAAGCGGGAGAGATGCAATGCGAACATGGATCGGCGTAGTAGCAACTATTCTTATGACATTACCAGTCATGGCAGAATTGCAGAGTGTGGAAGTGGGGGGAGAGCTGCGAATTCGCGCGCAGGGCAACATTAATTTTCAGAACTCTGAAGGTGACACGGCCCGGGTGCTTATCCCGAATCAGGCCGTCTGGGGTCGTCCCATC
The DNA here is from genome assembly GCA_963977445.1 of uncultured bacterium. GTDB lineage: Bacteria > Hydrogenedentota > Hydrogenedentia > Hydrogenedentales > JAEUWI01 > JAEUWI01. The sequence continues at coordinate 3,653 of CAXBPH010000182.1, forward strand.
GGTGCCTCGGGACTGGGAAGCCGATATCGCTTTGACAACCGGGGCGAGGATCGGCACTTCGTTGAATCGCAAACCCGCCTTCATGTTACGGCCAAATTTTCCGATGAGGTGCTTTCGTTTATCGAGTTTGAGCAAAATGGGAGATGGGGCACGGATTTCAGATCCAATTATATAACGGGCGTGGATGGCCCCGGCAACGCCGATATTTCATTGCTTCAATCCTATATCGAAGCGCAAAATTTTATGGGCTTACCCCTTCGAATCCGCATTGGCCGACAAACCATGAAGCAAGGTAAGGGATGGCTGGTTGGTGATCTAATCTCGGCCGTTAACGCCTTTTCCTTCGACGCCATTCGAGCCACCTACAGCCAGAATGATCTGACCATCGATGGATGGATGAGCAAGCTCACCGAGACCAACTCGGGCGATGAGGATGTGGATTTTTACGGTTTGTATGGCACCTATTCGGGATTCGAATCGATCAGCGCGTCGCTATACTGGATGTATATCCGGGACGCCGGATCGCTGAACGACACCAATTTCAGTCCGGGCTTGGAGTGGCTGGAAGACGTCTTTGGTTACGATGACTACGGCGCTACCGAACTCCATACTGTTGGCACCCGTATCTGGGGCGGGTTCGACGGGTTCGATTTTGACTGGGAATTGGCCTATCAGTTCGGTGACGCCAGCCGCCAGGGCTTTGGCTTCAAACCCGTTGCCGGTATCTACGGTGATGACGACGCAAAGTTTGGGAGTTTCGGTACCGACCTCGAGTTGGGCTACACCTTCGATATGGCCTGGTCACCAAGAGTATATTTGGGCGGCGCGTGGTTTGAAGGGGAAGACAACCGTGATATTCGCTTCCTCGATCTTCTGAATCCGGTCTACAAGAGTGACGCGAGCGTTTCGTTTAATCGCCTTTTTGCCCATACGTCCATGAAGTATTCCTTTATACTCGATGGAGGCCAGGTGCTCTCAAACTTCCAGGCGGTACGTCTGGGAATCGTAGTGCAGCCCACGAAAAAGACCGAACTGGGATTTGAACTGGAACAATTCTGGGTAGACGAGGTCTTTGACCGCCCCGCACTCTTATTCCCTATACTCAGCAGCGTGTGGACGCAAGAATCTGACGACAATCTCGGTCTCCAGACCTCGATCTGGGGGCACTACGATATTACTTCTGATTTGTGGGTAAGTTTCCGATGGGAGCACCTTTTCAGTGGGGATGCCATCTCGGATGGGAACTTTTCGGATCGCTATGGCCTCCAATTTCTGCAAGGAAGGAACGACGACGACGCGGACTATGTCGAATCCACTATAGGCATTAAATTTTAGGCGACTGCACGGTAACGGGCGATCTCGTGGCAAGAGATTGCCCGTTTTCTGTTGGTCTGACACGGTCTAAAGTCCAGACGGACCATCTGTATTTTTTGTGATCTTTTCAGCGAGCCTATATACTGCCCTTTCGTTGTAGACACAGTCCCACCCCAGCCTTGGAGGCCCAACACAACGCCCATGGTAGCATCCAGCTCATCCCCGTCCAGCACCCCGTCGCTCACCGTGATCTGTCCCATGTATAACGAGGGTGTCGCGATTTCGGAGAATCTGACGCGATTACTGCACGCCCTGGACCAGCTCAACCGAACGTGGGAACTCCTGATTGTCAACGACGGAAGCACGGACGATTGTGGGGAGCAAGTCACTGCCATAGCCGCTACCGAATCTCGCTTGCATCTGTTGGGTTACCCCAAAAATCGCGGCCGGGGCTATGCCCTGCGACTGGGCTTCAAACACGCCCGAGGCGAGACTATTGTCACCACGGAATCGGACCTGAGCTGGGGAGCTGAGATTGTCGCCACGCTCCTCGAAGGTCTGGAATCGCAGGACTGCGACATGATTGTAGCCTCGCCCCATGCCCCCGGTGGACGTCTGGAAAATGTGCCCGCCAAGCGGGTCTTCCTGAGTCGCTTTGGCAATAAGATCCTGAAGCACGCCACCCAGTCGCCTATCACCATGTTGAGCGGCATGACCCGCGCCTACCGCCGGGAAGTCATCGATGCGCTCTTCCTGGAACATGACGGTAAGGAAATACACCTGGAAATTGTTTCGCAGGCCGATGCGCTGGGTTTTCGAATTGGGGAAATTCCTGCCGTACTCCGGTGGGCCCCGCCGAAACCGGGTGCGCCCACGCGGACGTCCAGCTTTAACGCGCCGAAATATATTTACTCCCACATCATGTTTACCTTTGGCCAGGCCCCCTTCCTGCTCATGGGCACTGCTGGATTCGTCAGCATTTTTTTCGGCTGTGCCCTCATGCTCTACCTCGCCTACCAGTCCATCGCCCATGATATTCATGCCGGTGGACGTCCCCTGCTGATTATTGCCTTGTTGCTCATAGTCAGCGGCGTGCAATTCCTGTTGTTTTCTTTCAGCGCGGGTCAAATCGTGCAGCTTCGTCGTCTGGTCATCCAATTGCGCAACAAAGTCATGAATCAGAAAAACGATAATGATGGGGACCGGCGGCCATGACCCCGACTTCCGTGGCCGCCATTTTCGCCGAGCCCATGTTGGCGCAACTCCCCCGCCTGTTGACCCAGGTGGACCGCAACCCCCATTCCCCCACCTATGGGTGTTGTTGCCGCAACCACTGGCACTATCGCATTGAAGACATCGCCAACAGCCAGATGCAGGAGATGGTGCTGACCTTTGCGTTGGCCTGGAAACTGGACCTTCCCGACAACCCCTATTATCAATCACCACGGCTCCTGGAATGGATTGAAGCCATCCTGACCTACACGACGACCCTTCAACGGGGTCGGGGAAGTTTTGACGAAGTCTACCGGGGACAGGACTCCTACGCGGCAACGGCCTTTGTCACGTTTTATGTTTCAGAGACTATCCTGCAACTGGGCCGCAATCTCTCCGGCACGCTCCGCAAGACGCTGGACACCATGCTCTATGAGGCTGCCCGTTGGCTGGGCCGAACGGAGGAGGCCCTCGCGGGCAATCAGGTATCGGGCGCGGCGGCGGCCTTCATGAATCTGGTGGCACTCGATCCAGGACGGGGTTACGAAGCGGGCTTTGACGACCTCATGCAGGGGCTGCTCCAACTGCAAACGGAGGAAGGGTGGCTTCCCGAATATGGCGGCGCCGATGTGGGCTATGCCTCCCTCACCCACAGCTATCTCGCCCTGATAGCCCATCGCACCGGAGACAAACGGGCACGGGCTATGGCGGACAAAAGTGCGGCATTCCTTCAGCATGTAATTCACCGCGACGGAACCGTTGGCGGGGTCTATGGCAGTCGCAACACCGAGTATTTCATTCCCCTTGGTGCTGTGTTGGATGTCCATCGCGATGAGCCAACGGCACGTTTGTTTCACTTCCTGGTGACGGGAATCGCTTCGGGAGAGCATGCCCTCGTCACGGATTGCCTTGACGACCGCTACCTCGCCTATCTGAGCCCTTTTTACCTACTCAGCGCCCAGGCCGCATTGGGCATGTCTGACACAACGGTTCCTGTGCCGCCCCCATGGGAAGGCGCGCAGCACGTTGTGGGCGCAGGTCTGTGGATTGTTGAGCACTCCGCACTCAAGCTGGTAGTCAATCTGAAAAAGGGCGGCGTTTTTCATCTTGATTTGGATGATATGGCCTTTGTAGACCATGGTTATTTCGGTGACATTCCCGATGGTCAGGTGGTGACGACCCAGTTCCTCGATCACGAGTCCGAAATTAATGTCGAAGGGAATCGGGCTCGGCTCTCTGCCCGCCTTGTGGTCAACCGACCGGTCTCCATTTCGCCGTGGAAAAATATTGCGGTGCGGGCCTTCAACCTCATCGTCCCCGCACCGGGTCGGCGGATTTTTCTCGACTTCCTCCGCAATCGTGCGGTGGGGGCCGGTGAATCCGTAGGTACGGTGCTCCGTGAGATTGTGGTCACGGCGACGACCGTGGAAGTGACCGATCACATCAAGGTGGATGAGCCCGTCTTAAACCTGGAGCTCCAACTCGAATCGGAGCGGGCCTTTTCCTTTGCCTCCACCGGATTCTTTCAACCCCAGGAACTCTATACCAGCGACGGGGCCATTCCGATTGATTTGGCGGGGGGCCCCACCACGCTACGACGTCGCTACTCGGCGACGGGCATGGAAGTCATTGAATGACCCACCAACACGATAGCCTCACCCATCTGAAGGACCACATCATTGATGGCGGACTCTGCACCCGCTGTGGCACCTGCGTGGGTATTTGCCCGGCGGAGAAGCTTCATTTTACCGATATGCTGGACCAGTGTTTGCCGGAAATAGACGACACCATCGACTGCAGCGACTGCGATGGACTGTGCCTCGCGGCGTGTCCCGGTGAGCACGTCGATTTTGCCGCACTCAACCGGCAGGTGACGGGCTCCCTGCCGGAAAATATGCTCCTGGGAAACGCCTTGTCGTGGCACGTAAGTTGGGCCGACGATGAAACCATTCGGGCCGCCGGAGCCAGTGGGGGGGCCATTACGGCGATGGCACGCTATCTCCTCGAATCGGGCACGGTCCAGGGCGTGGCGTGTCTCATAGACGATCCCGAGTCGCCTTTGTTGCCCCGCCCCGTGATTGCAACGGACCTGGATACACTCCGTCAATCACAGCAGAGTAAATATTCCCTCGCACCACTCAACACCGTGTTGCGCGACATTGCTGCCTTTGATGGGCAGGTGGCTATGGTCGCCCTGCCGGACCAGGTGCATGCCCTGCGAAAACTGGAGGCCCTGGGGCACCCCGTAATGCAGAAGATTACGGTCATCCTCGGCTCCTACTGCGGGGCCATTCAACACTTCACGGCGATTCGCGCCTTTCTGCGAAAAAACGGCTTGCGCGACCTCAACGCAGTGAAGAAAGTCGAATATCGCGCCGGGGCCTGGCCGGGCAAACTGCGTGTGACCATGGCGGATGGCCAAACACTGGAACTCGACAAGTTTTACGCGAACTACATGACCCTGTTTTATTCGGTGGAACGTTCCATGCTCTGCGTCGACCTTTCCAACGAGCTGGCCGACATCTCCTTTGGCGATGCCTGGGCACCCCGCTATGAAGAGCGGGCAGAAGGCTTCAGTCTCCTCGCCGTGCGCACGGAAGCGGGGCGGGCCGTGTTTGAGGCGTGCAGCAGCGCCGGTGTCATCCACAACGAAGCCACCGACCTGGATGACGCCCTCTCTATGCATTCCCACGGACTCTATAACAAAAAATACGCCGTCTGGAGTCGCATCCGACTCCGTCGCTGGATGGGACAGGCCGCTCCGGACTATGGCTACACCGCCCGGTGCACGGCACGACAACAAATCGTTGGCCTGGGCCTGGCCGTAGTCTTCTGGATGGGCCGCACCCCGCTGGCCCGGGGAATCGTGCAGTGTCTGCCCCTGGAGCTGACGGGCCGCGTCTTTCTCTTTGTCCGCAAGCGCTGGCGTAACGCAACCCGGCCCAAGCGCAATAGTCAGGTAAAAGTCTATGACGTCCTCTGGAAATAGAGCCCCTCGATGAACCCTCGTGTTGCGCTGGCGTTGAAACTTCTGTGTGGTGGGGCCCTTCTGGCCGTGCTCTTTTTCTTGGTCGATCGGGAGGCACTCCAGACGGTGCTTTCCCAACTCAACTACTGGGTCCTCGTATCCCTGCCTGTTTTTTATCTCTACACGGGCGTGCGGGCACTCCGGTGGCAATGTATCCTCCGGGCACAGGGAGTTCACTTGCCCTTTGCCCTGGCGAACCGACTCTATCTGAGTGGCACCTTTCTCGGGCTCATTTCACCCGGCCGTGTCGGTGAGGTATACCGCGCCTGGGGCCTCCTCCGTGAGCGCAAGGTGAACGCGGGACTTGGGATTGCCTCGGTACTCATTGATCGCCTGTCGGACATTGCGGTCCTCTTTCCTGTGGGCTGCGCGGGCTGGCTCTATTTGCTGCAGCAAGGCTACGGCGATATACGAGGCGCCTTTGTCGTGCCTCCTTTTCTCTCGCCCGCACAAATCGCTGGAAAGCGTTTTCTCCGCACCCAGTTCAAACGTATTATGCGTCACATGCCCGCTGCGGTGGCCAACGAGCTCCCCACGGCCTATCGACACTTTGTGACCAGTCTGCGAAGCATGTCGGTGGGATTGGTCGTGCAGATCACCCTGCTCACGCTGGTGGCCATTTTTATCTATAGTGCGCACCTCTATTTCATTGCCCAGGTGCTCGGACTGCCCCTCAGTTTCCTGGAAGTGGTGGGTGTGCTGGCGGCATCGGCGTTCATCAATATGTTGCCCATCTCCCTCAATGGACTGGGCACCCGCGACGCCTTTCTGGTGGCTACCCTCCCCTTTTTAGGTGTGGAGCGCCCGGCAGCGTTCGGATTTGCCCTGGTCTTTTTGTTACTCTTTGTGGCAAACACCCTCATGGCCTTTCCCTTCTGGTTGTATGGAAAACGCCACACGGGTGAGGCCACTAGTAGCGCCGCTTAACAATCGATTTCGTAGGGGAGTTTCATTGCGCATAACGCCACTACAAAATTTTATTGACCGCTATCACCAGGCGATTGCCCCCTATGATCGGGTCCAATTGCTGTCGCCCGGGCGTATGCCCGCCCTGCGTCAGGTGAATGGGCTGGTTGTGGCGACCCTGCTCCTTTTTGTCGCCATCGGTTTCGCCCTCATCCTGGGGGGCTACGTGGACAACAAGCCCACGACCGCCAGCACGGGACTCATGGCGGCCCACCGTCAGGTCACGTTGAATCTCGCGGGCTGGTTTAACGATGGTATCTGGTGGCGGAACAAACAGACACCAACGCCACTGCCCTTCACCATTCATGGGTTCTTCTTCGCCCTCTTTGGCTATTCCATTCGTGGAATCCTCTGTCTGCACATCGTGGTAAGCGCACTGGCGGCCGCTTTGCTGTTCCGCATCACCGCACGTCGCTTCGGAGCCTGGACCGGGTACCTCGCTCTGCTCCTCTACGCCACGGCACCCCTGCCGCTACATGTAACCCTCAGTGGCTGGACCTTTGTCTGGGCCACCTTCTTCCTCTTACTCGCCCTCGATTTGATGGACAAGGCCGTGTTGGCGAAGCGCATTCCCTATTATCTGCTCTCGGGGCTAGTCCTGGGGTGCGCGGGCATGAGTCGTCCAGAGAATTATGCCGTGGCTCTGTTGGTAATCCTCTTCGTAAACATTCCCTTGCGCTATCGCGTGGCTTTTCTCTTGTGTGTCTTCGCCTATCCCATTGCCCAATACCTCCACAACAACCTCTATCTTGGTGATCGCCCCGGCTTGCGCATTCTCCACGATGCCCGCAATGAAATGGACCAAATCGCCATCCTTCGGGAATGGATTGGCAGCGTGCGGCGCAGTATTCTTGACCAGAATTTCGCCCCCTTCCTTCAGTGGCTGCTCGTCCCTGCGGTGCTGTTCTTTGGAATACGGCGACAACGTTTCTTAACGGCCCTTGTCGCCTACTTTTTCATTGCCCTCATGGGGGCCTACGTCATGCGCCGTATTTCCTTCAATCACGTGGGCTACTACTACGCCCACGTCACCTTGTTGTTGCCCTTTCTGGCGGCCCTCCTGGTTGGATTGACCCGCACAGTAGCAACGGGGCTTCGCAAGCTGTCGGTCCCGCCCCGCATGGCCCTCACGCCTGCCCTGCTGGCCTTGATTGGGGTGCTGGCCTTCAACGCCGATTCTCTCCAGGGAGCCTATGACAAGTACGTGTTTTACCGGGTCCCCGAGACCGTTCGAGAGGTCCGTGACTACTTGCTGGACCATCTTACGCCGGAGGATCACCTTAGCCTGGATTACTTCGAGGAAGTTTCCTGGATGCTCGCTGAAATCGAGGGGCCTGCCGGGCGCGACCTTTACTATTATGAAATTAACGTAAGTGATATTCCCCGCCCCCGGGTCAACGCGGCACGCAAAGACGTGGCACCCTCAGAGCAGAAGATCATGAACAACTGGGTCGCCCAGAACTACGCGATCTGGTATCAGGTGAAGGCACCACGCTACCTCGTGACCCTTTCCGATAGCGCCTGGGCACGGGAACTCGCCAATCCGGAAGCCATGGGCCATTACCGCATGTATAGCCTGCGGCCCGCGCTGGGCACCGAAGTTCCCGGGGCCCACTATCTGGGCGGTACGGTGGTCTTTGAAAACGCCGATTTCGTCATCGTCGAGTATCCAAAATGACCGCACCCGAAAGATGGCACGGGCAGATTCAAACTGTGAATACTTCGAGTGTTCGTTTCGTGCGCGGCGCCACTGGCGGGTATACTGGTTGATCTCGGTTACGGACTGAGGCATTCCGCTGTATCAACAAGCAATTGCGTAGACAAAGAGGTCCATCGCACCATGTATTACTTGAAAACTGCACCCCGGGCTCTGGGGATATTGTTCAGCCTTGTGGTTGCCTTCGCGGGCGTGAACCACGATGCTGCGGCCCAGCCCAACACACCCCTTGAAAAGCTCAAGGCCATGGCGGCAGACACCAACACCACGCCGGACCTCGCATCGGCCTGTTTGCTGGGCTCCCAGTTGCTGCGGCCCAACGTGGACCCGGCCGCCTATCTCAAGCAATTGGATGAAATGGCGGCCGAACTGAAGACGCCGCTGGGAAATGCCTTGACGTCGCTGGACAACGTCAACACCCTCTCCGAGTATATTTTTAATTTTCGGGGCTACGCCAACAGCACCGTATTGCCGGCCGATATTTTTGTGGGTCTGGATCAGGTGATCGATGGCCAGCAGTGGAATTGTGTGGGCATGTCGGTACTTTATGTAACCCTGGGCCAACGGGTCGGCATTCCATTGCGTCTCGTTGCCGGCCGGGGCCATGTGCTGGTCGCCTTTTCCGGAAACACCACCTTTTATGCCGAGACAACCCTGGGGGGACGGCTCGAACCGGACCGGACCTATCTCAGGGATTATCTGCCTTTTCCCTGTGTGGACCCGGCCAGCTATGAAGCCCTGGATGAGCGGGGTGCCATTGCCCTGTGCCTGACCCAGATGGGCCTGGCCGTGCAGCAGGAAGAGCGCGTCCAACTCGCAACAACCCTTTTCGAGCTCGCCCTCGAATTCTCTCCGGACTACGCCGAAGCCCTCGGCGGATTGGCCTTCATCCAGGTGGGTGAAAAGAAGTATCCCGAGGCGATTGTTAACTTTCGGAAGGCCGTATCGATTGCCCCCGACTTTCGAGAGGCCTTTGGTGGCCTGGGCAATGCCCTGAGCGCCCAGGGAGACAAGGGTGGGGCGATGGACGCCTACCGAACTCTCGTTTCCCTCTGTCCCGATGATGAAATCGCCCTGTTTAACATGGGCCAGCTTTTACACGACGCAGGCGACCTGGATGGTTCTATTGCTGCCTTTGAGCGCTATATCGAACTGGTTCCGGAAGATCCCGATGGGTACCGTCGCATAGCCTACACGTTGGAAGACAGCAACAATCTGGAACGTGCGGCGGAAGCCTATAAGCGCGTACTCCAGCTTTCCCCCAACGATGTAGATGCACTGGCCAATCTTGGTCACCTTTTTGAGCAGGTGGGCGATCTCAATTCGGCCATGGCAGCCTATAGCCAGGCACTGGATATCTTTCCAAGCCATCTGCAGGCCATGGCGGGAACGGGCCGACTCCTGGGCACTGCCGGTCGCTATGAAGATGCCCAACGTATCCTGCGCCGCGCGATTGGGTTCTACCCGGCGGAGAGCTTTCTCCTGGTGGACCTGGGACGACTTTTTCAAGACAACCGCAGCTACCGCAACGCCATTGCGGCTTTCCAGGAAGCGACGCGCATCGCTCCCGACGACACGGAAGGCTACTATGCCCTCGCCGAGGTCCTCGAAATTGTGGGCATGAAAGAAGAGGGAGCACGGGTTCGTATTCAGGCACAAAATATCGACGCCGAATTGGCGGAATCGGAACGTTTTTCCTTACCAGGAGGCACCGTTGCGGTACCGACGGACACGGAAACGGAAACAGAACCTGGATTCGGTCCGCCCATGGCAGAGGAAGTCCCAACGCCGGTGACCGAGGGTGACACCGCCGCCATGCCCGCAGAAGATGCAGAACCCACCACACCCGCCGGCGACCAAGCCACCCCACCCGCGGGTGATGAAGCCATGGTGACTCCGCCGCTCGTAGAAACGCCCGTCACGCTTCCACCGATTACCGAGACCCCCGCAGGCGATGGAACGACGGCCGAGGTCCCTGTACCGGCTCCGGCACTCCCCCGCTTACCCTCAACCAAACCCGCCGCACCGGTGGCGCCGGTGGCGCCGGTGGCGCCGGCCGAAGAGACCGCACAACCATGACGATGCCACCACGACAGGCTGGGGCCCCTGCACCCGGCTCGCCGCACCCGGCCACGGAAGCTCGATGTCGTGGGTAAAGAGATTTTTATCAATGCGGCGACCTCCCGTTCCCTTCACCCCGCGTTGGTGGGCCGTGCCGTGCTCCACGGCTTCCGCACGTCGCGCTACACGGCCTATCGGCTGGCACTGAAGGACATCAAGGGAGCGTATGCCAAGACCAGTCTCGGTCTTTTCTGGGATCTGGCCGACCCCCTCATGTTTGGGGCCATTTTCTATTTCCTGGTGGCCGCGGGCATCTT
>CAXBPH010000183.1:0-14256 GCA_963977445.1 uncultured bacterium
CCGCGCACGAATCCTCCAACGGCGCATCTTCGACCGGAAATACCGGATCGCGCGGAACGATTGATGGGTTCAGTTTACTTTGGCGGCGTGCGTCTTAGTGGGCACCCAATAATTGCCCATGAAGCAAAAAAAATTGGCACCGATGCCACGGGGACATTGGTGCCAATAAGATTATCTGCTAATCGTTTATGCTTTCGGCATGCCCGCAGGTACGGGTACGGCACCGACGGGGTATTCCAGGTCGAAGGAGAGCACTTCGGGAACGATGCTGAGATCGGAGTTGAGTGCATCTTCCCAGGTGAGTTCCATGCCGGTGTAGGCCGACATGCGGCCCATGATGGCGGTCATGGTGCTTTCGGCACAACGGACGCCTTCATTGATGTAAGGAGCGTCACCACGGACGGCAGCCAACAGGTCCATGTGTTCCTGGACGTAGGGGTTGATGTCGTCTTTGGCCATGTCGTGGCAGTTGCTGATGCCCTTGGTGCCGACGACGTTTTCGGCGACGCGCTGGGTGCATTCCTGCGCCCAGTGGCGGCACATGCTGGTCAAATGGACGCCGTTGGCGTATTCATAATCGCAGGAGAAGTGATCCCACAAGTCGCCATACTTTTCAGGATTCGGCTCCAGGTGTTTCCATACGCGCCCGCCGGAGGCATAGACCTTCGCCGGGGGGCCGCCCATGACCCAGTTGATGACGTCGAGGTTGTGGATGTGCTGCTCCACGATATTGTCACCCATGACCCAGCAGTGGGCATACCAGTTGCGGAGACGATCTTCGAGATCGGACCAGCCGGGCTGACGATCGCGGGTGAAAGGCAGGGTGCCATTCCAATAGGCCTGGGCAGACATGACGTCGCCGATAGCGCCATCCTGAATCTGCTTGATGGTGTCCACATAGGACTTCTGGTGACGACGCTGGGTACCGGTGACGATACAAAGCTTTTTTTCTTCGGCCTTCTTGGAGGCGGCGATGAACTGGCGAATACCAACCGGATCAACGGCCGCAGGCTTTTCGGTGAAGATGTGTTTACCAGCATCCACGATGGCTTCGATGTGCTTGGGGCGGATGTAGGGCGTGGTGGCATGGATGATGATATCCACGTCGGTCTTGAGAATTTCTTTGTAGGCTTCGACACCGACAAACTGCATCTCGGGGCTCACGTCACACTGGGAGCTGACCTGGGGGTTACCGTGGCCGCTGATTTTCTTCAGCGAATCGGCCAACTGATAGTCGAGGATATCGGCCATGGCAACGAGTTTGATGTTGGTGTTACCTTCGAGACAGTTGATAGCCGCGCCGGTGCCTCGTCCGCCACAACCGATGAGACCGATTTTGATGGTCTCGCCGTTGGTGGCGGCGATGCCCGATTTGGACGTGAGAATCGCGGCACTTGCAGCAGCCGCAGTGGCTTGGGCAAAGGCGCGGCGGGAGATGCCCGCTTTAGATTGGTCTGACATAAATCCTCTCCTGTTGTTGGGTCGTATAGTGCGCGAAGGAGCCCGAATAGAAACCGGCCTTCGTACCATATGAAGGGTGTTGGATGTACACAGCAGCGTGTCGTGCGACGTTCCGTAGAAAGGGACGCCACAGGCGACACAGCCGGAAACAGCATAGCATATTTCTGTAGAAAATCAACTTTCGGTCCAGAGGGGTGTCCCGGGACGGACCCGTGCTCCACCTATCGGACTTGTGGCGGCCTCGTTGTGGAAATCATATTGGCGGGAGCAGGGAAAGAGGCTTCGGGGCGTGGGCCTGTCCCTGCTGGTGTTTGGGAAGTTGTCCCGACAGCACTATCCCTGCTCCCTGTTTGACCAGATTATTTCGGTCTTAAGGGTTCGTCAACACAGCGCGAACAGGTAGAGTTTTTAGCCGCGAAGGAACGCAAAGAACGCAAAGAAAACTACTCTTTGCGTTCTCTGCGTTCTTTTGCGGCCAACGGCTGCTCCGTGCCTACCACGGGCGAGGCCGGGAGCGTTGCCACCACCCGGTGTCCGGGCGGCGGGACGTCCCGGTACCAAAGCCTTTCTCCCACCGAAAGAAAAAAGCCCGGCGGGCTGAAATCTCCAGCGCGCCGGGCCGATAGGGTCCGTCAGTTTGTTGATGGGGAATATCAGGCCCCACCCGTCTCCAGGATTTTTGTGGCACTCAGATTTTCCAGGAGTGCCTCGCGGGTGCGATAGACGGGCTTGAAGGTCCGTTGGGTGAAGAGTTTTTCGCCCTGATCCATGTAGTGGGGTGATTGGGGATCACCGCTCTGTCCCCAGGGGATGCAGCTATAGGATTCGATGCCATCTTTGTGCATGAACATGAGCAACATGGCCATGGAGCCTTTGCGGGCGATGTAGCGTCCAGAACCCTTTTCCTTTTCCTCGACGCCGATACTCAACAGGGTGCGCAGGCGCTTGTCGACTTCGCCGTCCCCATAATCGGCACCTGAGGCTGGAAAGACCTGTCCACCACGCCCGACCTGGATGATTTCGCCCCAGGGCACGTCGGTTTTTCCATAGAGGACAATCATCTTTTCCCGGGCTTTCTCGAGGGCCTTCAACAAGGCCAGGAGATCAACCACGGTCACGCCCTTGCCTTGATTCACTTCGGCGGGATCGACAATCTCAAAGGCTTCCAGTCGAAAATAGCGCATGAGTGTTGCTGCGGTGCTGTCTTTGTGGTAGCGACCGTCCCATGCCAGCAGGCTCTCCATATCGGCCTTGAAATTGCTGTCGCGCATACGTTTTTTACCCACGCCGAGGGTGATGTCCTTGAGGATCTTTTTCCAGTGCGCCACGTAGGGGTCGGTAATATCGAAGGAAAGATCCATGGCCTCTTCCCGGGTCAGGCTTTCGTCGGCGGAAAGTACCTGAATGGCCCGGTCGCCCCGGCTGTTATTTGAATCCCAACTCACGTGGTAGATGTAGTCGGGGTAATTTTCCGGCTGGAGGGGGGAATCGATCATCATGTTGGCGGGGCTGATATTACAGTTCTGCATGTAGCCCTGGGGTGGATTCTTTATTTGTACCAAATCCGATGCGGGGTGAATGCCGAGCCATTTGGTCTTGGAGGTATTACCGGGAACCGGCGCGCCCCAGTCCCAGCCGTCCGGTCGGATGGGCGTGCGGCCCGTGCGGATATAGGCGATGTTGCCGTCCCGGTCTGCCGACATGAGATTCTGTTCCATATACTGATTCATGGCGAGCGCGGTCAAGAGCTCATCCACATTTCGGGCCTGGAGCGCCTTGTAGCTCTGCTCCAGCAAGAGGGTCTGATCGAGATAGGGCGTGGCCCCCACGAGGATGGTCTGCTTTTCCATATCGGGTTGGGAAAAGGCCGGTCCCAGGTGGGTGGTATAGGTGGCCATCTTCACGGGGTCCCCATCCTTGACCGCAATGTTCACCCAGCCGAGGGTGGCATCCCGCCATTCGCCGTCATATTCGTATTGCAGGGGATTCTCGGGGTTGAGCTTCATGGCGTAGACATCGGCCGTGTCGGGCCCGCCGGTGGTGGGTGCCCAGCCGAAGAATTCGGTGTGGCCATAACCCAGCAGGAAGGTGCCCACGATGAAGTAACCGTGCTGTTCCGTGAGGACGTCGCCGTAGACATTGGCCTCATAGAAGACCGACATGCCCTGCCACGTAAGGTGGGGGTCAGTCAGCAGGATGGCACAACCTTCGGCGCTTCGCTCGGGCGCGACGGACCACTGGTTGGATCCCCAGCCCAGGGTGTTGCCTTCTTGGCTCATTTCATCCTTGATGGCTCCCAGGGGCCAGTTGAGGATCATGGCCCGCAAGATGGCCAGGGAATGCCAGGGCTGCAATTCCACCGCAAAGGGCGAGGTCTTGCCCTGTTCTGTTTCACAGGCTTTTATGCCCCGATTGAAGGCGTCGGCCATGGCCCGAAGGGGCTCGGGTGCGGTGGGCCAATAGGCTTCGCAGCGGGTTGCGTTGCCGACCATCTGCATAATGTAATCAGACTGGATGTAGTCTTTGCCCATCACTTCGGACATGCGGCCGACGGCGGTGCGAATGTTGAGATAGATGTCGTCGAGGCGATCTTCCGCCTGGGCATAGCCGAGGGCATAGGCGGCGTCGGCATCGGAACCGCCGTAGATATAGGGCACGCCAAAGGTATCGCGATAGAGGGTGGCCTTCCCCACGTCGGTCTGGCCGTGTGCGCCGACAGCGCCCAGCAGCACCAGCCCTGTCGCAATGAATGTGGAAACACGGTAGTTCAACATGGTTGTTCTCCTCGTAGGGTCTCGAAACAAATTGGGCCTTTTTTTAAATTGGGTTAGGAAGCGGGACGGTCAGGCGTCCCCGGTGGTGACGGGAAGGCCGGCATTCTTCCAACCGGCAAAGCCGCCGCTCATGGAAACGACATGGGTATAGCCCATGCGCTGTAAGGAATCTGCGGCCAGTATCGATCGGACACCACCACCACAATAGAGCACGATGGGCGTGTGTAGATCGGGGGCCGCTTCTTCAATGTCACGCTCCAGGACGCCTTTGCCGATGTGGGTGGCTCCGGTAATGTGAGCGGCTATCCATTCCCGGTCTTCCCGGACGTCAACCAATTTAAATTCTTCTTTGCTTTCCAGTCGGCTATGTACTTCGTTCACGTCTTGTTCCTGGACATGTTCTTTGCTGTGGCTCACGATATCGCTGAATCGGCTCATGGAATACACTCTTTCTGTGTTGGGCCCGTTGGTTATACGAATGGAATCCTACTCCCCATGGCCGCCTGTGTTCCAGTGCCGAGGCTACGGTGACGTGTTATTGAATCACCCGTCCTTCCGGGTCAAGGCACCCGAACGCTTCTTACAGGTCCGTAGTGATTGCCCGTGATTTTCGACCTGATTATGTGTCCCTCTGTCCGCCCTGATCCGTCGATCGCGATCGGGTGGCACGACCAGACGCCTCGCTTGTCGAATCTAAACGCGATCTGCCCCTATTTATTCATTGGACATGACTTGCTGCTTTCGGTTCCAATAGACGGTCTTGGCGCGCTGGGCGAAGTCCCACGTGGTGAAACGGGAACTAAAGGAGCACGGTGTGAACGGTATGGTCGGGAAACTGAATGGGGTGTTGTGTTGCGGGTGGGTGGCGTTGGTACTGGTGATGTTGGCGTGTGTGCCTGCGGCCCATGGTGATTTGGCATGGACGGACCTCCCCCCCTTGCCTGTGCCCAGTTCGGGGCATTTCGTGGGAGAACATAACGGAGCGCTCATCGTCGCGGGGGGGTCCAATTTTACCGTATCGCCCTTTCAGGGGGGCGAAAAGGAATGGCTCGATCACATCTGGGTATTGGAGCCCGGTGGATCCGAATGGATAGACGGTGGCACCCTTCCCGGGCCCCGGGCCTATGGCGGCACGGTCTCGTTGGATTCGGGCATGTGGCTCATCGGGGGTACCGATGGGGTGACCTGCTTCGACGATGTCCTGGAACTGCGTTGGGAAAATGGGGCAATAACCGTAGGTGCGCCAACTGACGGCGCGGGGACACTGCCGGGGACCTCGGCCTTTCATGGTGCTGCCCAGGTTGGGCGTTTTGTCTATCTGGTGGGTGGCCAGGCCGACCCGAAGTCCACCGAAGCCCGTAGCCCCATCTGGTATTTTGATCTCGAAAAACCACTCGTTGGCTGGTCGGAATTGTCGGAGCCCTTGCCGGGGCCGTCGCGCATGCTGCCGGTTGTGGTGGGCCGCGAAGAAGGACTTTATGTCATTAGCGGTGCCTCCCTCTTCGCCAAAGACGATGGAAGCACGGGACGAATCTTCCTGAATGATGCGTATGCCTACGAGCCTAAATCGGGTTGGAAGGCCATCACCGGACCGCCCGTGCCCCTGTTGGCGGCGGCGGCGGTGCCCTGGGGTCAGGCCCATATTTTTGTGGCCAGTGGGGACGACGGCAGTCTTTTCGAGAAGTCCGCCGAGTTGAAAGACGATCATCCCGGCTTCCCCGATACCCTGTGGGCCTATCACACGATTACGGATACCTGGGTTCAGCGCGGCACGGTGCCGTCGGCCTATGTGACTACCCAGGGTATCGTCTGGCAGGGTGCCATGGTGATTCCCGGCGGCGAAGACCGGCCCGGTCACCGGGGCACGCGGGTCATGTCGGGCATCCCCGAGGGGGTCAAAAAGAGCTTTTCCCCGGTGGACTACGGCACGATAGCCCTCTATTTCCTGGTCCTCGTGGGCATGGGATTGTATTTCGCCCGTGGGGAAAATGATACAGAGACCTTTTTCCTGGGTGGCCGGAAGATTCCCTGGTGGGCGGTGGGTATCAGTATCTTTGGTACCTCCCTGAGCTCCATTACCTACGTGGCCATCCCGGCGAACGCCTATGCCGGGAATTGGCTGGGCATGCTGAGCAATCTTGGCATCGTGCTGGTGGCACCCTTCGTCGTCTACTACTTTATCCCCCACTTTCGAAAAGCGCCTATTGCCACGGCCTATGAATACCTGGAACGCCGCTTTAACGTGGCCACCCGTATTTATGGCAGCCTCATTTTTATTATGTTTCAGTTGGGCCGCATGGCGATTGTCCTCTTTATCCCGTCTATTGCCCTCTCTGCGGCCACGGGGATGAGTATTCCCCTGTGTATCCTGGCCATGGGCATTCTGGCCACCGTTTACACGGTGCTGGGGGGCATTGAGGCCGTTATCTGGACCGATGTGCTGCAGGCGGTCGTGTTGCTCTCGGGGGCCGTTCTTGCCCTTTACCTGGTGGTGTCGGGCGTGGATGGTGGTGCGGTTGCGGTGGTTCGGGAGGCCCAGGCCTACGACAAGCTTCATTTGTTCAACTGGTCGTGGGATATTACGACCAACGCGGTCTGGGTCTGTGTGATTGGTCAGTTTTTCACCATGTTGTACCCCTACACGGCGGATCAGACCATGGTGCAGCGTTACCTGAGCACCGCCACCGAGCGGGATGCCCGCCGTGCTGTTTGGACCAACGCGATCATGACTATTCCCGTGTCCCTCCTCTTTTTTGGTCTGGGTACAGCGCTCTGGGCCTTCTTCCGCAGTCACCCCGCCGATTTGGATCCCAATCTGAAGAATGATGCCATCTTACCCCTCTTTATCATGGCGGAGTTTCCGGTGGGATTGAAGGGCATCATTATTGCCGGTATTTTTGCAGCGGCCATGTCTTCGCTGGACAGCAGCATGAACAGCCTGGCCTCGGTCCTGGTAAACGACTACTATCGCCGTTTTGTGACCAATGTTCAGGAAAAGTCGGCCTTGCGGTTGGCACGGGTTCTTACGGTTGTCCTTGGTGTTTTCGGGACGGGTGCAGCCCTGTTTCTCACGACGCTGGAGTCGACCTCTCTCTTTGATACCTACTTGAAATTGCTGGGTATGGCGGGCGGTGGTCTGGCGGGCGTGATGGCCCTGGGCATGTTGACGAAACGGGCCCATGGCTGGGGTGCGATTACGGGGGCACTTGTCAGCAGCGGCTGCGTTTACTTTGTGAGTGCCTATAACCTGACCCATTTCTATATGCACGGTGCCGTGGGCTTCCTGGTGGCCTTTGGAATTGGCTATCTCTTGAGCACGGTGTTTCCCCGTCGGGACGTCGTGGAAGAATCATGATTTTTCCGTAGTTGGCGTGGCTGGCCTCGGGTCAGCATCGCCAACGATGTGATAGCCGCCCCGGCCCTTTCGAAGAATGGCCTCTGGGGGTGCCTGAATTAGAGTTACACTTTTTGCTATCGAATGGGTTATACTACGTCGAACCCTGAAATAGAAAGTAACTATGACGTTTAAAGAATTTGAAGATCTGGACCCGCGTTGTCTGCGCGTTTTGGAGCAGATGGGCATTGAAAGCCCAACCCCGGTCCAGGAACAAGCCTTACCTATCCTTATGGCGGGGAAAGACTTAATTGCCACAGCGCAAACGGGCACGGGTAAAACCTTAGGTTTTGCTCTTCCCACCCTTTCCCGTTTGGCGAAAGAAAAAGAGTCCCGCAATCGTATGCTTATCCTGTTGCCAACACGTGAGTTGGCGATACAGGTGGAATCGGTTGTGGCCGAACTCTGCAAGGCCCTCCACATGCGCACCGCCCTCATTTATGGCGGCGTGGCCTTTGGCTCACAGATCGCTTCCCTGAAAAAAGGGTCGGATGTTATTGTGGCCACACCGGGTCGCCTTCTGGATCACATGAGCCGTGGCGCTATTAATTTCAAGACCTTAGAAGTACTTATATTCGACGAAGCGGACCGGATGCTGGACATGGGCTTTCTGCCCGATATTAACCGCATTCTGGACCGCCTGCCCAAAGATCGTCAGACGGCCATGTTTTCGGCCACGTTTGCCCCCGAATTGCAGCGACTGACGCGAAACATGATGCGTAATCCCGAGCGGATTGAAGTGGGTACCATTTCAATGCCCGTGGATGCGGTCCGCCAATTGGTGGTGCCGGTGCGTCAGGAAGACAAGTCTAAGATTCTCCTGGAAATACTCAAGGAGGAGAAAATAGACTCCGCCATCATATTCCTGCGTACGAAGGTGCGCACGGAGCGGGTGGCGAAGTTGTTGACGAAAGACGGCTTCAACGCGGCGGCGATTCACGGTGATCTCTCGCAAAAACTGCGTCAGCGCTCGCTGGATGGCTTTCGTTCGGGCAAATACACCATTCTGGTGGCCACGGATGTGGCGGCTCGCGGCCTGGACATCGATGATATCAGCCACGTAATAAATTATGACATTCCGGAAAATCCGGATGACTATGTGCACCGAATAGGCCGAACGGCCCGTGCGGAGCGCGAAGGTGACGCTATTACCTTCGTCACACCCACGGATCACTCTGCCCTGGGTGCGATTGAGCAGACCATTGGTAAGAACATTGAGCGCAAGGCCTATGAAGGCGCGCCCAACGTGTTGACCCTGTGGCGCCCACCGGGCGAGAAGCGCAAGGCGGGACCGGGTGGCCGGGTTCGCCGTGGCCGTAGCCTGATGCGCCGTCGGTAAATTGTTGACAAACCCGATGGAAAACGCTAAGGTGGAACCTGGAGTTACCCATCGGGGATAGTGTCTTATGTCAGGCGGGAATGGCCTTCATTCTCCTGATGAGGATTGGAATTGTGTTCCGATTCTGCTATAATGCGCCCGGTGAGATGTGCCCCTCTCTAAGTCCTTCTATTGTATCGTCTTAGAGTTTTTTTGTCCCCTGTTGGACTTCCCCGTGGCACCCACGCGTTCCTAGTTGCTTTACGAGAGGGAAAGAATTGTTCGGATTCCTGTCTAAAATTCCAGGCTTGTTTTCCCATGACATGGCGATCGACCTTGGTACAGCAAATACACTGGTTTACGTAAAAGGCCAGGGTATCGTATTGTGCGAGCCATCGGTCGTGGCGATAAACACAAAAACCGGTAAGCCCCGTGCGGTGGGCAATGAAGCCAAGAATATGATTGGCCGTACCCCCGGTAATATTGTTGCGATTCGCCCCATGAAAGATGGAGTTATCGCCGATTTTGAAATCACCCAGGAAATGCTGCGCCACTTTATTCAAAAAGTGCACAATCGCAGTCGCCTGGTGTGGCCCCGTGTTGCCATCAGTGTGCCTTCGGGTATTACGGAAGTGGAACGTCGCGCCGTTATTGACAGCGCCATGAAAGCGGGTGCCAAGAAAGTATATATTATTGAAGAGCCCATGGCGGCGGCGATTGGTGCGGGTTTGCCCGTGCACGAGCCCCAGGGGTGTATGGTGGTGGATATTGGTGGTGGTACGACCGAAGTGGCCGTCATCTCGCTGGGCGGCATTGTGTTCGCCAAATCGGTCCGTGTGGCCGGTGACGATATGGACCAAGCCATTATTCAGCACCTGAAGCGTACGTATAATATGGTGGTGGGTGAACGGACGGCCGAAGATATCAAGATAGCTATCGGCTCGGCCTTTCCCTTGAAAGATGAATTGGAGATGCAGGTCAAAGGCCGCGATCAGGTCATGGGTCTGCCGAAGATAATTACGATTACCTCCGAAGAAATTCGGGAGTCCCTTCGTGAGCCGGTGAGCGCTATGGTAGATGCCGTTCGGGTAACCCTTGAGCGCACCCCACCGGAGTTGTCGGCAGATATTGTGGATCGTGGTGTGGTGCTGGCCGGTGGTGGCGCAAACTTGCGCGGCCTGGACCAGTTGCTGGCCAAAGAGACCGGACTCCATGTTACCGTATCCGAAGATCCCCTAACGGCGGTCGTGTTGGGTACGGGTAAATTCCTGGAAGAACTGAAGAATTACCCCGACGAGGAAATGTAGGCGTTTGCTTGCATACGCCTGGGCACGCGGTTGTGCAATCGGCCCTGAAGCCGAATGAGTTCACCGTACCGCGAGGTGCGATTTCGTTGCTGGTTTCACGCGACACAGGCCATCGGTCTGGCTGTCGGCTTAGCACCCCAACCGTGGTGGCCGTGTATCAGCAGGTTAATCACCCGGGCTTCGCACCTCCCCACGCGGTGCCCGGCGTTGACGCACCCGTTTCCATACCGTCTGGGGTCCTACGCCTAGCGGAGACGGCGGTTTGGCACTAACCCGAATAATGGCGGAAAACCGCGCCGAAGTAATCCTGGCGGTCTTATCCCTCTTATCCTTCATCTCGCTGGTGAGCGGCACCTCAGCGAGCATCATTCACCGGGCACTTACCCGTGTGGTGACCCTCTCCAGCTACCCCTTTCTGGTGGCCCGCACCTCATTGGAAGAAGGCGTAGAGTATTCCTTCGATTTCGTCTGGCGCTACAATGAATTGCGTGAGGAAAACGACAACAACAAAATCCTCCATTCCCGCTACCAGACCGTATTGGCCAAGGAAGAGGAATTGGTCGCTGAGAACCGCCGCCTTCGGGACATGCTCGATTTTGCCCGTTCGGAAGAGCGCCTTACCCAGGTACCGGTCCGCATTATTGAGAATCTGCGTGGCATGCTGACCATCGATCGGGGCCGACTCCATGGCATTGAGCGAAAAATGGCGGTCATTACAGAGCAAGGGGTGGTCGGGATTGTGACCGAAGTACACGATCTGACGGCGGGCGTAGCCACACTCCACCACCGGGACTGCCGTATTGCCGCCATGGTCCACCGCAATCGGATTCGGGCCTACGACGGCGTGGTCAAGGCCAACGGCACCGACTACAATTATGTTTGTTCTATGGATTTTATCGATATGAAAAATGATGTGCGCACCGGCGACATCGTGGTAACGAGCCCCGAAAGTATCTTTCCCGCGGGCCTGCCCGTGGGTACGGTCAGCGTGGTTCATGATACGGGCGGCGCTCTCTGGCGTTGGGCCGAAATTGAGCCCGCGGTTGACCCCTATGTGCTGGATGAGGCCTTTGTGATCACGCGATCTGTGCCCGAAGAGCAATTCCTGGCTGGTGGAACCCATCGGGATACCTATCGGGAAGCCACTTCGCTGGCCCCAACGAGCCCCGACGAGCGGACTATCCAAGAGCGACTGGCCCCATGATTTATTTCCGATGCGGCTGGCTAGCTTCGTGCACAGACCGGACCCCGGGGGATATGTCCTCATGAGAAATATACTCTGGATAATCGTGGTGGTTACGGCAGCGCTCGTGCAAACGACCTGGCCCGACTTTCTCAAGATACAAAATGTAACCCCCGACCTGGTACTCATGGTCGTGGTCTATTTCGCCATTTCCGCCGGTGAAGAGCGGGCCATGTTGACGGGTGCCCTGGGTGGCATTTATCAAGATGTGGCAAGTAAAGCCGTCCTTGGGCATAATATATTGTGTCTCGTGGTTGTAGGCTATGCCGCCGGGCGGATCTCGACCCGGTTGGTTACCGACCATCCGGCCGTCAAAGCCGGCCTGGTTCTGCTGGCGGGCATAGCCCAGGGATTTTTCCACACGGTGATTGAAGATATTCATTCACCCGAGACGCTACTGATTAAGACCGTCGTAAGTGTTGTGGTGCCGGCTTCTTTCTATACGGCATTGATAACACCCTTCGTGTTTGTCGTCCTGGACCGTATTTTTGGAAAGCATCAAAAACCGCAGGGGAGCGCAGCGTGATTACGCTCAGCAACGAACCCAAGCGATACGAAGGCGTAGAAAACCGGGTTCAGATTATGGCCCTGGTGCTGGCGCTCATGTTTACCATTCCGTGCCTCCGGCTGTGGAAGCTGCAGGTCGTCGATCAGAGTGTTTACCAATCGACGGCGGACGACCAGCGGATTCATGAAGAGCCCCTGGAGTCCGATCGTGGCGTTATCTACGGAAGCAATGACGTCATCCTGGCCAACAATAAGGCAAGCGTAAGCATTGTATTCACGGCAGGCGAGTGCCCCGAAGTGCAGCGTGAAGCCACGTGCCTCCGGTTGGCGGAGCTCCTGGACCTGGAGCCCAACGCCCTGTTGGAGAAGGTGAAAAAAAATGAAAACGATCCCTTCATGCAGCTCGTCATTAAAACGGACGTCACCAAGACGGAACTATTTCGTATAGAAGAGAATGGGCTGGACCTTCCCGGTGTTGCCCCCATCGTCCGGCCCCAGCGGCGTTATCTATATCGGGAGACCGGTGGTCAGCTTCTTGGGTATCTGGGCGAAATAAGTCGGGATAAGCTGAACGAATCCAAGTGGCGTGATCAGGGCTATGGACAAGGGGACGTCATCGGGCTGGGCGGTATAGAAGCCGAATACGAGCGGCAGTTACAGGGCCAGGATGGCTTTCTCCTGGTGACTCAATATGCCACGGGCCGTCCTCAATTGCGCACTGATCGTGGTGGCATGCCGATTCTGGCCAAACGGGACAGCGCTGGCAACGTTTCCACGATTGAGGGCAAAGGGCGCGAGCCCCGTGCGGGCGAGCCTCTCTACCTGACATTGGACATCGACTTGCAGGCCAAATGTGAATCCCTGTTGCTCGGTGACGTGGGCGCTATTGTGGTACTCAATGCCGATACGGGCGCGGTGTTGGCCATGGCAAGTGTGCCGACCTACGACCCCAGTGTTTTTGTATCCCATGACCCCACGGGCAAACGCAGTGCGTTACTCCGTGCGGAAGATCCCAAGCCCATGTTGAGCCGGGCCTATCGGGAACAATACCCACCGGGATCGGTGTTCAAAATAATGCTTGCCGCTGCCGCGCTCGAAGAAGGGGTCATTACGCCCGCGACGTCCCATTTCTGTGGTGGCGGGTTCAAGATCAATGGCACCGGCCGCACCTGGCACTGCTGGAAGCGGGGTGGACATGGTCGTGTGGCGGTGAAAGAGGCTCTGGCCTATTCGTGTGACGTGTTTTTTTATAATGTAGGCCTTGCCCTGGGCGTAGACAAAATCCAGGAGTGGGCCCACCGAATGGGTATGGGTGTACTTACCGGAATCGACATGCCTCGGGAGACCGTCGGGCTGATCCCCGGAAAAGAATGGAAGGCCGAGGTCTTCGCTGACAAAGACGTGTGGGATCAGAAATGGTACCCCGGGGATACGGTGAATTTGAGCATCGGGCAGGGTAGCGCGGCCACGACGCCCTTGCAAAACGCCGTGATGATGGCGTGCATCGCCAATGGGGGGCGACGCATCACCCCCCACCTCAATCGTGATCTCGAAGTGCAATCCAGCGAACGGTTTCTCAGCGACACCACGATCGATATTATTCAGGGTGGCATGCGCATGTGTGTGGAAAAGGCCCCGCCCAACTATCCCACAGGCACGGGGTGGCGCGCTGGTGTGCCGGGTCTTGCTATCCTGGGCAAGACAGGTTCGGCCCAGGTGATGAACCTGTCGCACCATGAAAAGTATGCCACCGAAGAAGACATTCCCTATGAGATGCGTGATCACGCCTGGTTTGTGGCGGCCGTTCTGGATCGCGATCCACAGATCTCCATCTGTATACTGGTAGAGCACGGGCACCATGGCAGTACGTCGGCAAGTATTCTGGCGAAGCCCTTGCTGGAATATTTCTATCGGGATCAGGTTGATACGGGAATCCAGGTTGCCCAGTCGGCCCAGGAGAAACCATGAGCCACAGAGCGCACGATTACCAGGCCGAAGATGCCATCATGCGGGCCATCAATTTCCGTAATCTTCGGCGCATCGACTGGTTGCTCCCCATTTTCGTGATAAGCCTGGCCGTCATTGGCTGGGTGACCATGTACAGCGCGAGCGCCCATGCGACGGAAACGTACTACCACAAGCAAATATTCTTTTTCATTGCCGGCGCGTTCGTTGCTGCGGCACTGATTTGCGTCGACTACCGATCGGTGGTCGCGCTGGCACCCCTCATGTATGTGGTGGCCGTGGGACTG
>CAXBPH010000184.1:0-14254 GCA_963977445.1 uncultured bacterium
TCGGTCAGACGGTCGGTTAGATACTCGCCGTCTTCGCCAAAAGGCAGGCCGGGGACATACCGAAATTCACGAACGCCTGCGCTGGTGACGCGCTCCTTCTTGTAGGGGAACCAATAGGTCTGGGGCGCACCCCAGAAACTCGCGCCGACGTTTACGTCGAAGCCCTGGGTCTCGGGGTAGTGGCCCGCATCGCCCAGGTGCCATTTGCCCACATGGGCGGTCTGGTAGCCTGCCTCATGGAGGACCTCGGCGATGGTGGTGTGTTCCAAGGCCAGGGAGGCTTCGGTCTGGGGCGGGGCGAGGGGCTTGTCGCCGGGGCCCTGTTGCCGTTCAATGGCGGCTTCGTGCCAGATGGTCATGTTGAGTCGCGCCGGGTGTTGCCCCGTGAGAATGGCGGCGCGGGTGGGGGTGCACACGGGACTGGCCGAATAGGCGTTGGTGAAGCGTACGCCTTGCGATGCGAGGTGGTCGATGTTGGGGGTCTCGTGCAGGTCGCTGCCATAGCACGAGGGTCCCGTCCACCCCATGTCATCCACCAGGATGAACAGGATGTTTGGTGGATCTTCGGCGTGGGCAACCAAGGGTGCCACAAGGAGGAGGATGAGGTAAAGGGGACGCAGAAGATAGGATTTCATAATAAAGCCTCTCTCAATAAACAAAAAGTCACAGCACCACCATCATAGCCGAATGAAACCGCGAATTCCGATTATGACAAGGCGCACGAACGAGCAGTCGCCATGTGGCCCGTTATTCACGGCCGGTGATTCCGTCCCATTGGTCTAAATAAGCGAAGATAGACCTCGATCCAATCCAGTTCGTTAGTTTCAGCAGTGCACGCAAACTCCTACAAAAGGCCAACGCACTGGCAGCTTAACCACTATCACCTAAAAGCAGCCTTTGACAATTGGGAGCGCAGGCGGCCCGCCTGCATTACGTCGAAGACGTAACTTCGGCCCGATGCAGGCGGGCCGTCCTTCATCGGCGCGTCCGAGTCCTGCGCTCCCAAGCTCCAAGTCTGGAACCTGGAAACCAAGTAACTTGGAAAATGCCCGAGATGAATATTCGCTTAATCAGCAACCACCGGCAGAGCCGGGGGTATGAGGAAAGCCCGGGCAACGGGGCTGTTAAGTCCACGAAGTGGGCGAAATATCGTAGCCCAGCGGCGAGCGTAGCGAGTCCTGGGTTTTGGTCGACACACGCCGATACGAGTCCCAGCGGGGCGACATAGGGCGCGAGTTGGGTCCCATCTCCGAAAATTCTATGCCGCCCCTCTGGGGCTAAGAGCGCTTCGACCGCCCTATTCTGCAACACGGCAAAAATTACGCTGCTTGAGCTAACCGTAGAAGAACTCGACGGAACGGCAGAGCCCGATGAATTCTCACCGGCAGAGCCGGTGGATTAACTGTGATTTAGTTCCGGTAGGCCTTATGGCACTGGCTGCAGGACTCTTTCAGTGCAGAGAATGCCGCCGTAGCATCTTCGTTTTCTTTCTCCTTCAGGGCGACTTTCAATTGATTGGCCACTCCCTCGGCCTCGCTGAGCCACGTGACAAATCGGGTGTCGTGATCGGTGCTCAGGTTGCGGGCGGATTCCCGCAGGCCTTCCCAGACCAGGAGGGCTTCCTGATGGGGCACCAGGTCGGGGTGATTCGCCGGGCGTTGCCATTGGTTGTCACTGCACAACTTGAGGTGATCATAGGCCCGGTCTATTTTGGCCATGGCCGCAGCGAGGGACTCGATGGTGGCCTGTTCTACCAATTCCGGGAGAGGAATACTGTCATCGGGCACCTGATAGTTCTCCACATCACGCCAGAGTCCGACGTAATCTTGGCTCGTGCCCGCCGCTTCGAGGATGGCCAGGGCCCCTGCGGCGTCGGTGTCTCCCGTTGCCATGCACGTGATGGCGGCGGCAGCAGGACCGCGATGTTTCCCGTGGTGGCAATGGACGTATAACGGCGTTTTCGCTTCCTGGGCGAGTCGGGCGAAGGAATTGCCGGCCTGTTCATCGATACCATCATAGCCAATGGGAATGTGGACATAACGAAGGCCATACTTTTTGGCGCGGGCCAGATCGGGCTGGGCACCATCCACGCTGACGATGGTTTTTATGCCCAGTTTTTCCAGACTGGCGAAGGCTTCGTCCCCGTGGGGTTCGCCGCCCGAGTAGAGGGTGTCGGTGATTTGGAGTAGATTATGGAGGGCAGGATAATCGGCCTGGGTAGGCCCGTTTTTCGGCAGCAGGTTAGAGGACGTCTCCGTGGGCGCGTCACCCTCTTTGGGCGACGCATTTTTTTGTGGCACGCAGCCGGAGGAGGCCCAAGCCAGTCCCAATACCGTTAAAAAAACAAAGCCGATGCGATAGATACCCATAGAATTCCCCTTCTGCCTGGCGGACAGCCTTATGTCCACGGACGTTAGGATAATATTCCGCCTGCATTGATTCAAGTTCGGGAGATTGGGGGACCAGACTTAATAACTACGCGCAACAACCGACGGTCCACCTTTTTCGTGGCCCCCTCGGCGTGCCACCCGATCGCGCTCGGTTTTCAGGGCAGACAAATTGAGTCATCGCGTTGTTGGTAATCAGGTTCAAAAGCTGTACGTCCTGTAGGAAGCGTTCGGGTGCCTTGAGCCCGGAGGACGGACAGCTTGGTAGCACGTCACCGTAGCCGAGTGTACTCATCCATCCCTCGGACAGCGCTCGAGAACAAGGCTGCTTTATGAGACCCGGCGAGTCCACCACGACCGTGCTCGACTACGCGCCCAGCCGGACAGAACCAATGAAGACAGCGACATCACCGACTTGTTGCACTTGGACCTTGAACCTAACCTGGTGCGGTAGTGAGTTTTCGATTCCGGGACCGGGTTTTGACCCTTACCACGTGGATACCTGTGGAATCTCAATCTGGTCCCCTGGCCCGACATTCACAATCCAGGCGTCCTGGCCTATGGCGAATGGCCCGGCATCGGGGTGGGGGCTTACATATTCGAGGGTATCACCGTTTACCCGGGTCAGGGGGACGAATGTGCTGAAGGCCTCATCGCACGCATGAGTGCCATCATACACGGGGGCGAAGGAGAGTCCCGTGGCGGTCGTTAAGCCGGTTTCCGTCACGCCCGCAATACGAACGCGTCCCACCCGGAGATCGTCTTTGCAGGTCATGACGAAGCCCTCGGGAGTCGCTTCGACGGATTGTATGGGATGGGCCGTGCGCCGCTGTGGGTTCACGAAATGGGCGATTTTCCCGGGCAAGGCCGAGAGTACCGAATCCGCCTTTTCGCAGGTTACGTAAATTTGACCCGCAACCGGGTCAACCCGGGTAACCGTGCCGGTGATAGTGGGCAACAGGGTGCGTCGTTCTTCGCCTGCGAGGGCGTAGGTGCCACCAACGGACCACTGATGAATGAGCGCGCCGTCGCGAAACCGAAAAATGGCCAGGAGCGCGTCGGTCTCGATGGCTTCTTCACTAAGCCCCATCGCTGTGTCGCCCTGGTTAATGAAGATGACATCGCGGTGTGCTGTCCCCATGGGGTCGTTCCAGGTAACTTCAATGGCACGTCCCACACCCGTTGCGAGCGTGCGTAGTTGCTGGGATTGGGTCCAGGGGTTTCCCTGGCTGGGCTCGATGACCGACGTAAATTCGGAACGCAGGTTTTCGCCGGTATTGCGTGCGATGAAAAAGTCGAGGAGAGTCTTTTGTTTTACCGGTGAAATCTGGGCTTGGGCGTGAATAAACTCCTGTGGTCCCTCCAGAAGGCCGATCTTGAGTTCGGCGTTTTCGTATTTCTGATGCTTCCACTGCCCATCGGCCTTGCCCTCTACCAGTCGTTTGACGTTTTGAAGGTGCTGAAATCCGGAGCCACGGTAGTTGGCATAACTCCCGGTGAATCCTTCTGCAGCAAGGGGGAGATCGTCGTAGATATAACCCAGGGGCACCTCCGGGCCTGCCAGCGTTCCCGCCGCCGGGTCGGACCAATTTCCGTCTAATGCTTCAAAGTTACCGGGTGCACCATGAATGCTGTAGTCATGCTGGGAGCCGCCGACCACCGTGAAGTGATCGACTGCGTAGGCGTGGGTATCGTCCATATCGATGAGAAGCATACGGCGTCGGTATTCACTTGTCTGGGGATAAGTGCGGGCCGCATCGATATCGAGGGCGCGGGCAAAACCACCGTCTACAAACAGGTTTGTCGTGCCGGGATAGTTGTGCGTTTGACGGCTGGCGTCGACCGTAACGGTGTTGTGGGAAATCGTGTTTTTGCTCCAGGTGAAAATCCCGGGCACGTAGGCGTTCATGAAATCGGGATAGCCCGAGTCAGGCATCATAACGGTGTCATTGGCGAATAGTTCAAAGCTGAGTCGATCATAGTGGCCATGGCCGCCCTTGTAGCCATAGTAGAGGGCCAGGGAGACGGTGTTGGAGGGGTTATTCAGGATGGCCATGCCATAGCCGTCCATCAGGCGCGAGGTGACCGGTGACTTCGTCTCCGTGTGGCCGTCGACCACCGGCAGAAAAAGACTTTCAAAGCGCCGGATACCGGCTTCTCCCGTGGCGTTAAAGGATTGGAGAAAATCGCGATACCGCTCATCACCCAGGGCCCGCCAGGCACTTTGGAATACAAAGGAATCGGCACCTATGAGGCCACCGTCCACCGAACTACTGTCCCCAAGAGCGGGCGTGAATTTGTCCGCGTTGATGACATCGAGAACACCCTCATAGAGACGCCGCATTTTGGAAAGGGCGAAAACATCGTAGTCGGCCCGCCTGAGGGCATCGGCCACGACGGTAATGTTCTCTACCCAGGAAAAGTTGTAGCCGGGCGACGTCTCATAGGGTGGCCCATCACGATAGACGAGGTTGTAGAGGGCGTAGTTGAGCCCGGTAGACCGGTCGGAGGACCCGGCATCGTCGAGCAGGCCACCAAACCATTCGTCCTGCTTACCATATTGACGGGCGAGTCCGGCGTAGACGAGGGCTTTCTGGTGCATGCCGAAATTCCCATCTACTTTTCCCGAGAAATAGGCGTCGATACCGTCTTCCAGGAGATTGGCCTCGATATTGGCGCGGACCGCTTCGCCGGTCTTACCCGGGACGGCGGAATCGTCGATAGCGTCCCACACGTAATCATAGGATTCGGCGAGCATGGTCAGGACCAGGGTGGCCCAGATATGATTAATTATTTTGCCTTCGTAGCGGGCCCCGTTGGCGGCCTGAAGCTGGCCATAGCGCGATTGGCCGTGGTAATCCATATTGGGATAGACCTCGGCGATGCGGTCTAGCATGACAATGGCCTTGTGGGCATAGGTGGGGTCGCCGGTGAGGATGTAGGCGCGGGCGAGATACTGAACGGCAGGAATAACATGGTTGCGCCAGATCCAATGGTTGGCATAGGCCACGAACCAGTAGCGCTCACCATTGGGGCCGACCCATCCCCAGCCATCGTCGGCGTAGTCGCCCGTGAGGAGGGTTTTGTCGTTGAGTTCGGAATTATAGTACCCGTTGTAGTCGTTGCTGGGATAGACACTGCCGTCTACGGGGCATTTCACCTTGAAGGGAATTTTGGGATCGATGATCCAGGGGTAGGTGCCGCCTTTGGCGTATATTTCCTGGCCACACTTGGGGCAGCCCGCCGTGCCCACATTGAAGGCCCGGGGAACGTCGGCCGTGGGAATGATGGCGCGGAGGGCGTCGTCTTCCCAGGCGACCCACGCGTCGGCACGGGTGATGATGGTGTCCGCAATGCCCTGGGCCGTGGGATATTGCGCCATGTTTTCTTTGGCGACGGCGATTTCTTCATCGTTGAGCAGCATGCGCTGGGTCTTCAGCGGGAATTGGGGCGTGCGGGTTTTCGGGGCCATGAGTTCGGCGGCCACGGGCAAGGATAGTGAAAAAGCAAGGGAGGCCGCGACGGCCCATCGAAACAACATGGTAAAACTCCATTCGATTGAAAAGGGGCGACGAACGTTGTGTCGTCGTTCCCAACAGCATACACGGCGAGACGCGGGGAGTAGTAGGGGAATGTTCACCACGGTTCATGGGGATGGATTCTGTTTTTTACCACGAAAGAACGGAGCAAAGGGGGGTAGGCATTCCTGCCTGACACAAAAGGCATGTGAACCTTCACAGCCCCATTAGCGCCATGAAAACGCGACGGCGAAGGCCAAAACAAAAGACTTCTAAAATTCACCATCGGCGGAACGGCATCACGGGCCTCTTGAAGCGCATCGTGGGCCTTGTCTCAGGCAGGAATGCCTGAGCTCCTGTTGGTCAACGTCTTGCTTGGGCTCTCTTGTTTTCTGTTCTGCATTGTTCCATCCTGTTTATCTTGTAAATCCTGTCGATAGATAGTCTTTCAGCGTGTTTTGTAGGAGAAGTGGTCGATTTGTTTTTTGGACATGATTGACAGGATGAATTCCGGTGCTGTCCCTTTGTGCGTGAGGAGGTGTTGAGCCACGAACGCACGCTAATTTACACGAATATTATTGGCCGCAAAAGAACGCAGAGAACGCAGAGAGTAGTTTTCTTTGCGCTCTTTGCGTTCCTTCGTGGCTAAAAACTGTCCCTGTGCGCTTAGTGTTGACGAAACTTTAGGACCGAAATAATCGGGTCGAATAGGGTGAACAACTCCACACGAGTTCTGTTGCCTAAGTAACTTTTGCAGAATATGCTACAGAATAAAGAGCAAAACATCTTTCCAGAAAAACAAAGAATTTCCGGATAGTCGTACGAATCTTCACGAATAGAGTTTTTGTTCCATCCTGTTCATCATGTAAATCCTGTTCAAAGATAGTTTCTCAGCGTATTTTAAACGTGGCGTTGAGTAAACCCACAGCCCCCTTTGAGACAATTATCTATCGCCCAAGTCGCCAGGATCAGGTGACTCTCATGAAACACCACAGCCTATTTCCTGGTGATTTGTCCGATTAAGAAGTAGTTGTAGTGGGTGCCATGGGGGCCTTCGGCTCCGAGGACGTAGATGGTGTCGCCAAGTATGACTACACCGGGGTCATTGAATACCGCACCGGGCGGCAGGGCACCATTGACCTGCATCCAGCGGTCGCTTTCCATGTCGTAGGCGACGCACAGGTCAGACCAGATAAGGTCTTCGTCCTTCCCGGATGCCGGGCGGACTACCCCACCGACGTTGATGGCGTAGCGATGCTGGTAGGTCGCGCCTTCCCAGCCGGAGATGGGCAAGGGGGGCGGCGTGTGGGTGGTCCAGGTGTTGGTGTCGGGGTGGTAACGGAGGGTTTCGGGTGTGGGGACGACGGTGTTGGATTCGTTCCAGGTAATGCCGCCAAATAGATAAAGCGTGTCCTTGTTAACGGTGGACGCACACCAGCCCCGTGGGGCCCCTGGGATTGGTGTCAACTCGCGCCAGTCCCCCGATTGCTGCGCGCTGAGAAGCCCTTCCGCCGTGCCGCGAATGGTGGCATGGCTGTATCCTTTCTCTACCCAGTCATAGGCGTTTCCCCCCATGATGAGTACCTGCCCGCCGGCATAGCCCACGGACATGTGTGTGCGGGGAACATTGAGTGTAGGGAGCACTGTCCAGGTTCCTTTGGGGCCATCGTTGGGGTCGAAGACGGCACAATCACCGTGGACGCGGTAGGGTGGGGTTTCTCCTTTGTATTGGCACCCACCACCCGCGAGGTACACCTTACCTTCGGCCGCAACGGCGCGGACGTATTCGCGGCGGAAAGGGGCGTCAGCCAACTGGGTCCAGGTTTTGTCTTTGGTGTCATAGGACCACATGGAGCGGGATGTGCGGTTGCTCGTGGTTTCATCGGTGCCATCACTGCCGGGGATAAAGCCGCCAACGACGTAGATGATGCCGTCGATCTCGACCATTCCCGTTCCGCTGATGCCCTCGTAGGGGCCTTCTCCAACCCAGGGGAGTTGGGTAGTCGTCCATGAAATCGTTCCAAATTCGGGTAGCGTCGAAATCTGCTCCGGTATGCGTTCGGAGAGTGGCGCGGTGAAGGTCCTGCCTTCTTTGGGTTGGGCGCGGGGCACCTGGGCTTGGGCAATCGAGAGGCCGAACACGGGAAGGAGGGAAAAAAGTGCGGCGGTATGGCGCACGGTGCGGATGGCTTTCACAAGATTCACGTTGAGGTCTCCGAGGTCTGGATAAAAAGGTCAGTGGTCGTTCGCGGGTGGCTTCACCGAGTCGCGTAAGACAAGGTTCGTGTCCAAGACGTTTACCCCCATTGCCGGAGCGTTTCCGGTTTCGAGCCAATCCATGAGGAGTCCGCTTGCCATCTCGGCGATAGCTTGGGCGGGTTGGGCAATCGTCGTCAGGGGCGGCGCTAAGAGGCGAGCATAGGGGTATTCATCAAAGCCGATAAGCGACACGTCGTCTGGGACGGAAAGGCCGCGATCAAGACAGGCACGCATTGCGCCCAGCGCACCGAGGGAACTGCTCGCGAAAAGGGCCGTGGGTCGTGCCGTTTGTTTCAGCAGCGCCTGGGCACTGTCATAGCCGTCGGCCTCTTCAAACTTACTGCCCCGGACCCAGGAGGGGTCAAAGGGGAGTGCGTGGTCTGCCAGGGCACGTCGGTAGCCCCGCAACCGTTCGACATTGGGTTTGGAATCCGGAATGCCTTGAAGAAAGCCGATACGACGGTGTCCATGGGTAATGAGATGGATGGTGCCGTCATAGGCCCCTTTTTCATTGTTGGCCGTCACATAGGGGATCGGAAGGTCATCGAAAAAACGGTCAACCAGCACGAGGGGAACATTGCGTTCGTATAATGCGCGAATGTGGTCGGACCCTTTGCCAATGGGAGAAACCAGGAGTCCATCTACCGCCCGATCAACCAAAAGGGATAGGGCTTCTTGCTCGATGGTCTCATCGTCTTCCGTATCGCAAAGTATGATGGCGTAGCCCCGTCGTCGGGCAGTTTTTTCGACCGTACGGGCGATGAGAGAGAAAAAGCTATTGGAAATATCGGGAATAAGCAGGCCAATGGTCTTTGTCTGTTGCAGACGAAGACTCCGGGCGAGCTGATTGACCGAGAATCCATGCTTGGCGGCGGTGGCCCGCACGCGCTGCTGAGATTGCTCACTGATACGAAAGTCGTCGCCTTTGCCCCCCAGCACCCGTGAAACTACGGATACGGAGAGACCCACTTCGCGGGCGAGATCTTTCATGGTGGGTTTTGATCGTCGAGGCATGGTCCGATTATAGCGAAAGGCCATGGGAGAATCGTACTTACCACAAATTGGCACAAACGATTGTGCGTTGGGTATATTGACGTATCGAATCGATATAGACTTTAGAATGCAGGTCGGCGACTTCCAGCAACACTGGTGACCGGCTGCCCTGAACCTTGGAGAAAGAACACGCAATGATAGACCGATTGTTAAACTACCGATGGGGCGTCGCGATTGCCCTTATACTGGGCGGCATCCCGTTTACGGCGATGGCCGAACCCCTTCGTGTGCCGAGCTGGGCCCACAACCATTTTCTCGATGGCAAGGTACGGGGCAATATAAAATCCTATGACAAAGGGGTGCGCGGCAAGCCCGATCATGTGGTTTACAATGTGGAGGAAGGGGCTTTTCAGCGTCTGAGCAGCTGGCACGAATATGGAATCGATGCGGGGAGTGACCTCGGTATCGTGTCGGAAGATCAACCCGTGTGGTGGCGTTCGGAGTGGGAGACCCCGGTTACCTGCAACCTCATATCGTTGCGCGGTTGCTATCCCAACCAACCCCAGCCTGAGACCGCGTGGAAAATCGAACTCCGTAGCGATGGCGTCTGGCGCGAACATGCCCGTGGTGTCGGGGGCTGGTACAACGACGGCTACTATGGCTGGCGTGTTCCCCTTGCGGAGGCCATTAGCTTCGATGGGTTTCGGGTAAGCCTCTTCAGCAAGGACGACAAAACCCCGCTGACGAGCGTTCATTTTCGGGGAGAGACGGGCAATTCCTGGGTCGTGGCGGCCGTAAGTGATGTGGATGGGCGCCTGGTGGTCAATACGTCGCGGGTTCGACTTTGGGAAAGCATTTCCTTTACCGGTGAGCCTATCGACAGCGATATTAGCACCTGGAACTGGGATTTTGGCGATGGTGCGACCTCAACCGAAAAATCCGTGATCCATACCTATGCCGAGCCGGGTACCTATGTGGTGCGCCTCAGTTTTTCCGACGGTGAAGAGCATGCAACGGTTAAAACGGAGGTTCAGGTAAACTCTCCCGTTCTCGCCCGCATCACGCCCCTCGAAAAGACCGTGCGCGCTGGCGACGTCGTCTCTTTCGATGCCAGCACGTCGTTGGGTCCGGTGAAGGAGACGTATGTCTGGGATTATGGCGATGGAAACGGGGCGAATGGCGTCGCCGTCGATCACACGTTTGCTGCGCCGGGTTTCTACACCGTGCAGCTCAATGCGGGCGAAGGCGCTATCTCGGATGGGTGTTCCGCGCGGATTCGCGTCCATGCCCGTGATGCGGCAATCGTGCCGGAGTTATTGCTCGACTCCGATCAGAAGAATGAACAAGACGACCAGTACTTTCTGGGCTACGCGGTGTTCAGCGAAATGGATTTACTGGGCATTAACAGCGTCCACCACGGTGGCGGTCAGGAGCAAATGAACTACGACGAGATTGTTCATGTGCTGTCCCTGGCCAAAGAGAGTGGTGCCCCGGACGCGCGCCTGCCCCATATTTTTCGTGGTGCCGATAAACGCCTGGCGGTTCCGGAAAGTGGACGATGGGAAGACACCATGCCCATGGAAACGGCGGCGGCCGAGGCTATCCTCGCGGTGGCCCGGGGAGCTTCACCCGAGAATCCCCCGTGGATCGTTCCCGTCGGACCGGGGACCAACGTGGCGAGTGCCGTGTTGATGGCCCGCGAAGAAGGGCTCGACCTTACGACGCGGATTCGTATCATGTGGCTCGGTGGTTCCAACGACGCCATCACCCAGGAATTCAATGGGAACAACGATCCCTGGTCACTCTACGTGATCGGACAAAGTGGCGTGCCCCTCTGGATCATGCCCGCACCCGTAGGTGCCCGGGTGCTGATTGACAAGCGTACGGAAACGGATTTGTACCCGAAGAATCCGCTCGGTGCCTATCTGGAGAAAATTACCCCATCGAGAAACAAGCCCCTCTACGATCCTGCCGTGTTGTCGGCGATTATCGATATCCACGAGAATCTGGGCTGGATAAAGGGTGTGGAATACGCCATCCTGAAGGGCCCCGAGGAAAAGTATCGCTGGGAAACGACGACGACCAAGACCCCGGTGACGCTTATTCGGGAAATCGATGCCGAGGCCATGAAGAACGACATCTTTGATTCGTTGAAGGGCAATCCGACGGCCTTGCGGAAGTAGACTCCTCAATTTAACAAAGACGGGGTGATCGCACCTGTAGCGATCACCCCGTTTTCTATTTAATCGACCGAAATGATGACCCGAGCGTAGCGGGTGAGGGTAGGTGTTCCTGAATCACGTACCGTACACACGACGTGAAGGGTTTCACCGGACTTGGCCTCGTTGGGAAGCTGTACGGTGGCCTTCGCTTCCGTAGCGGCGTCGATGGTCACGGGAATCGGCAGGGTGCCCGCTTCGCCAAATTGCCACCATTGGTAACTCAGGGTGTCGCCATCGGGGTCGGTGGACGGTGACGCATTGAGCTCAAGGCTGGTACCGGGTTTTCCTGTCAGGCGGGTCGCGTGGGTCAGTGTCACGTCGGGTGCATGGTTGGCATCGTCGTATTCGGAGACGCACCAATCGGCCCGGGCCGCCCAGTCGTTCTGAAAGTCCGTTGCCCAGCGACCGATACTGTGTACCGGCGCGCCACGCACATCGGTGGAGAGCCAAATCTCGCCGTCTCGTTTGAAACGCCCACCCCAACCGCCAAAGGTGGGGTCCTCTTCGCTGCGCAAACCCGTGGGGATGACGTGCAGGTAGGAGGGCGTGTCGCCTTCGGAGTGAAAGCGGCGCTTCTTGGCTTCATACATGCCACAGAGGGGGCCATGGTTGTCGAGGATATTCTTCGACATCCATTCCTCCTGAAATAAGGGGATCTGGTCGGGCTTCAAATATTTTTTCCAGGGATAGGCGATAACCTCGAAGGCCGGCCAGTCGCTCAAGAGTACTTCGATACCCGGCCATTCGGGAAGGATGTATTCCCGAAGGGTCTTGTCCTGCTCGGCGATGAGATAGAGCCGCGCTTTCTTTGTGACTTCCTCCACCCGATCAGGGTGTTCTTCTTTGATGGTCTTCAAGGCCTGCGCGATGGTGTTGGCACCACCCCAGGCCTGGAGCCAGATGGGGGAGTCGTCTTTTTCGAGGAGGACTTCCACGATGCGGTCTGAGCCCGGGGTAGACTTGCTCATATCCCCTTCAAAGCCAATATTACCCACATAGACTTGGGAACGGAGATAGTCGGGGGTGGGAAAGGTCGGATCGTGCTTCGTCAGGTTTGGGTACACGGCTTCATAGGCATCGAGCTGTTTGTCGAGCCACTCGACCGGTGCCCAGCCATTTTCCTGGTGGTTTTCATCCCCTTTCCAATGGAACTTGGAGCTGGAATGAATAATGCCTTTGATGTCCCACTCGTTGGCATAGAGGAGAAAGCGATCCATGGAACAACGGTCATCGACCTCGCCATCGGTGGTGGCGATAATCCGGGTTTTCTTTTGGGCAGCTTTCTTTCCCTCGGCCATTGCGGACGGAGCGGAGAATGACGAAGTGACCAAGGCAAGTGCGAGTGTGAAAATGCCGATGTTTTTTCGGCGACGGGTTTTCCTGGCGGGGCACTGCTGGCCTGGCGCCACATGGGAATGTTGAAACATTGATATGAACCCTCTGGTTATAGAGCACGGGCCGTTTCGTTTGGAACCGACGATATTCGGCCTCTGCCCAAGTGGCACAATCGATTGCGCCATCCTAGCGATATGTCCAACCCGCCGTCAAATCAATGTGATGGATGATTGTCCCGGGACAGCCTTTGCGCCCAAGAGACCCAGTGTAGGTGGTTCGTCGTTGTTTCTTGTGTTTATTGGCGAAAGTCGGAAGACATTATAGCGCGAGGCTGTCCCGGCTTTGCTGGCGACGGTCGTGTGGCGGGGTGGTCTTGGCGACGTGGCTTGATTGTGGTTTTGTATTGGATGGTTTTTCGTGGTCTTCGCTTCCGCTTGGACGTGGCGTACTGCCGGTACAGTCCCCGTCCCGCTGGGGCGTGACGGATGACAGTCCCGGGACTGCCTTCGCGCCCAAGAGACCCAGTGTAGGTGTTGTGTTGTTGTGCCTTGTGTTTATTGGTGAAGGTCGGGAGACGTTATGGCGCGAGGCTGTCCCGGCTTTGCTGGCGACGGTAGTGTGGCGGGGTGATCTTGGCGACGTGGGGTGATTGTGGTTTTGTATTGCGGTTTTTTCGTGGACTTCGCTTCCACGTGGACGTGACGTACTGCCGGTACAGTCCCCGTCCCGCTGGGGCGTGACGGATGACAGTCCCGAAGTTACTTTCGTTTTGAAAGTATCTCTTTTACCCTTTTTAGAAAGACTGCGTTACCCATGGGCTTTCCGCTTCGGGAGTATTCGCGGATTGTTTCACAGAAGTCGTTTTTTCCCAGACTACTGCGCAGGAAATCCTGCCAGTACTCGGTCGTGAAGCGGGACCGCCACCGTTCCAAGTTAAGCACGGCGCTTGATACGGATGTTGTGCAATGTGGTGGCGCACTAGACCAAGGGTATTCCCAAGGTGTAGTCAGGAATCCTGCGCGCACGGGGTTGAGTTCCACGTAGGCCAGTGCGTTGATGGTATGTTCTTCATCCATCGGACAAGAGTAAAAACGACTTTGCCAGAGATGCCCATGCACGTGGTATTTCTGCTGGAAATGAATCGTGTATTGCATATGGGTGCGGCCGATTGCTTTTGCGAGTGAATTCTCTTCAGCAGGAACCCCAACAATATGTACGTGATTGGGCATCAGACAGTAGGCAAGGATTCGCAAGCGGTGCAGTGGGGCGTAGTGCGCCAGTAAAGAGAGATAGCGGTGATGGTCCTCGTCATCGTAGAAGACGGTTTGTTTGTTGTTGCCCCGCTGCGTGATGTGATGCGCGATCCCAGGGAGCACTATCCGTGCTGTTCTAGGCATGCAACAAAGATATCGGGTTTAGTAAATTAAAGTCAACATCGGATGATTGGATGGTTATTCGTGCTCTTCGCTCTCACGTGGACGTGTCGTACTGCCGGTACAGTCCCCGTCCCGCTGGGGCGTGACGGATGACAGTCCCGGGA
>CAXBPH010000185.1:0-14239 GCA_963977445.1 uncultured bacterium
TTCCCATCATTCTACCTCCTTCAAACCAACACGCATCTATGCATGCTAACAGTCTCGCCCGTTGGTGTTGGTATTGCCCACTTCAGATTTCTAGGTCGGCCACGGGTTTTATTTGGTCCAAGGAATCTTGTAGGGCGAGACAGTCCCTATACGCTCCACACCGCGTAGCAAGACCACGGTTCGATCATCGTTTAGGGGCTCATTGCCGACGAATTCCCGAACCTGTTTCAGCAAGTCGGCCACCTGCTCAGTAGCCCCCTTATCGTCTCCGATGGCGGCGGCCATACGATCATCGCCGAAGAGGTTCTGGTCGCAGTCCATGGCTTCCGTGATACCGTCGGTGTAGAGGAGCAGGGTCTGCCCTATCTCCAGATTCACGGTGGAGGCTTCATAGCTAACCTCCTCCATGATGCCCAGGGGAAGGCCACCTTGTTTCTCCAGGGTGCGGACGCTATTTCCCTGTGCTTCGGCCACCATGGGCGGATTGTGGCCCGCCGAGGAGTATCGGAAGCTTCGGTCGCTGGGGTCGTAGACTCCGTAGATGGCGGTGACGAAATCGCCCCGATGCTCATAGTGGCGGGCGAGGTTGCGGTTGATGTAGGCGATGGCGTTCTCTGGCCCCGTTTCCAGGGGCTCTTCATGGAGAATGTGAGCAATCGTGTGGGTGATGGCCATGAGAACGGCCGCGGGGCTGCCGTGGCCGCTTACGTCGGCGATGAGGATGCCCAGGTTGCCATTGCGCAGGGGAAAGAAGTCGTAGTAGTCCCCCCCGGCCCGCTGACAGGTTTCATAATGGGTCGCGATATCGAGTCCAGCCACCACGGGTTTTTTTCCGGGCAGGAGACTACGCTGGATGTTTCCGATGATTTCGAATTCGGCATCGAGAAGGCGGTAGGCCGCCGCGATTTGTTCCTTCTGCGCTTCGGAGAGGATGTTGGCTTCGCGGAGATCGGATTCGATTTTTTTGAGATAGGTAATCTCTGTCCCCGCAAGGATGACCGAATCTTCTTTCGGAAAACTCACATAGTGGCAGTTGAAGGTACGGTTGTCAGCGGTGGTTTCATCCCGAAAGGTTCGTCCAGGTGTTTCGAGTGAATCCCGTACCAAATCACGATACCCGGATGAAAGCAGTTCGTCGAGGTGCTCCTCGCTGAGGCTGAGTGCCTCCAGGAGTTGTTTTCCAGCAGGGTTGATATAGCGAGCCACGCCTTCAGGCGAGAGCTCCATCACTATGTTGGGATTGGCCTCGGGGAATCGAGAGAGCTTTTCAATCTGCGCCACGTAGCGCTGCATCATGACATCGTGGTGTTCCCGGGTATATTGGATGGAGCCGAGGGCATACATGGTTACCGCCGCAGCCAAGGCGGCTATGACACCCAGCCCGCAAAAGAGGACAATCGCCACCATGGGGTACCAGATGTAGAGGAGGGTCGGTAGGAGTACCAGAAAGAAGGCCAGGAGTCCAACCCGTGGTGCGGCACGAAACAGGACGCGATGATCCCCATACTTGGCATGGCGTTGGACGTAGTGCTGAACAAAGATACTCAGGGGAAGTTCGCAATAGGAATAGGTCGCGCTGAAGTGGTCGTGTTCGCGGTCGTATTGGAGCAGAAAACAAAACCGATGAAAGCCCACGTCGGTCAGCATCTGCCCGGCCACCCGGGAGGCCCGCCAGCCCTTGTATTCCGTCGTCGGTGCCGTAGCCGAGCGGAGATGTATGTGGGCGTGGAACAACAGCAGGACGGCTTCGGTAACCTGCCCCTCCTCCAGCTGGACATCCAAACTAATCTGCTTTACCCCCATGGCGTGGAGCGTTTCATGGAGTAGGGAACACGATGCCACGTAGTGGGTCGACTCGGGATCGTCATTCAACGTCAGGCCGTCTTCGGTTACCCGCAGGATATTAAATGTCGCTCCCGACTTCGCACGGAGTGGAGAGATTTCGTGTTCGAAGGCCGTGGCCAGGGGGCGCAACTCCTGTAAGACGTGGCGATGCTTGACGGACAAGCGATTCATGACGCCCACACCCCAGAGGTGGCCTGCAAACTTACGGACGATTTGGACAGCCTCGCGCAGCATGAACGCTCCTTGTAACGTTGAACCCAATCTGTAGTGACAGTATACGGGTGTATTCACAGGGAGTCGAGGATGGGGTTGGGAATCACGCGAACGTGAAATTCTGGCGTGCGGTTCTACAGGGCGTTGGCGTCCTATAGGATCTTGGACATTCCTGTCCGAGGCAAGGCGGATGCTCCTCTGAGGCAGCAATGACGGTCTCTCGGAAATACTGGCGCAGAGAAGTTACGACGTAGGTGATGAAGAAATCGCCACTTTGGTGGGTAATATTCTTTGGTGTTGTCGTCCAATAGGAGCTTGGACATTCTTGTCCGAGGTAACGCGGACGTTGGCCTGGAGGCGCAATGGCCGTCTCTCGGAAATGCTGGCGCAGAAAAGTTACGACGTAGGTGATGAGGGAATTGTCACCCTTGTACGTAATATTCTTTGGCGTTGTCGTTCACGTTGCCTCGGACAGGAATGTCCAAGATCCTTTCAAGTGCCCCTCAGGGGGACGGCCCCGACTGTCTTCGTGCCATTGTATAGGCTTGGGGCACCGATTGACCAGGACATAAGCAGTGCATACCACCGCAGGCCAGGTCGGTGTGGTCAGTAGGCACTCAGCTTTTCGTAGCGTCCACCAGGGACTTCACGAAGGCCCCCACTTTCGGTGCGGTCTCGTCGCTGTCGCCGAGTTCACCAATCATGCGGACGATGGCGCTGCCTACTACCACGCCCTGGGCCATGGTAGCGACGACTTTCGCCTGCTCGGGGGTGGAGATGCCGAAGCCGACGGCCACGGGGGTATCGGTGTGTTTCTGTATATTGGCGACGGCGGTGTCCAAATCGTTGGCCAGTGCGGCTTGCTCGCCGGTGACACCGAGGCGGGACACGTAGTAGATAAAGCCCGTCGACTGTTTGGCGATCAGCTCGATCCGTTCGTCGGTACTGGTAGGCGACATGAGGAAGACGGTCCGCAGATCGTTGGCGTCGAGGGCAGCCTTGTAGCCGTCGGCCTCTTCGGGAGGCAGATCAACACAGAGCACCCCGTCGGCACCGGCATCGGCAGCGGCCGTTGCGAATGCTTCCAGCCCATAGGCCAACACAGGGTTGTAGTAGGTGAAGATGAGAATGGCGACCTGGGACTTCGCCCGGATGTTCTTGATGAGGCCAATGACATCCTTCAGGGTGACGTGGTTCTTCAGCGCGCGGAGGGCCGCTTCCTGATTTACCGGGCCGTCACCGATGGGGTCCGAAAAGGGCACACCAAATTCGATGATGTCCGCGCCGGCTTCTTCCAGGGCGTAGACGATCTTTTCGGTCTGTGCGAGGGTCGGGTCACCGGCGGTGATATAGGGAATGAATGCGGTTTTTCCCGCGGCTTTCAGGTCTTGGAATCGTTGGTCAATGCGGTTCACGGTGCCTATATCTCCTCGTCCGGCATGATGAGCCGGGCGGCTTGCGTTACATCTTTATCGCCACGACCCGAAAGGTTCACGATGACGATATCGTCTTTGGGCATGTCGGGCACGACCTTGATGGCGTGGGCGATGGCGTGGGAGCTTTCCAGGGCGGGAATGATGCCCTCCAGCTTGCTGCACGTCTGAAAGGCGGCGAGGGCTTCTTCGTCACTGGCGTGGGTGTAGTTGACCCGGCCACTCTTGTGAAAGAACGCATGCTCTGGACCAACACTGGCATAATCCAGCCCGGCGGAAACACTGTGGGTGGCACCAATTTGTCCGGCGTCATCCTGGAGCACATAGCTGATGGCCCCATGGAGCATGCCGTAGTGGCCACCATCGAATCGGGCCGCATGTTCTCCGGGAACGATGGCCCGCCCCCCCGCTTCCACGCCGATCATGGCGACGTCTTCGTCTCCTACGAATTCAAAAAACAGTCCGATGGCATTGCTGCCGCCACCGACGCAGGCGATGAGTGTGTTGGGCAGGCGGCCCTCGGCGGCGAGGATTTGCCGCCGGGCTTCTTTGCCGATAACGCTCTGAAAATCGCGGCAAATCATGGGAAAGGGATGGGGTCCATGTACCGTGCCCAGGACATAGTGTGAATCGCCTACGGTGGTCACCCAATCACGGAGGGCCTCGTTGATGGCGTCTTTGAGGGTCTTACTGCCCGATTTTACCGAGACGACTTCACTGCCGAGGAGGCGCATGCGGAATACATTGAGCTTTTGACGCTCAATATCTTCCGAGCCCATGTAGACGACACATTTCAAGCCCAGGAGCGCGCAGGCGGTCGCTGTGGCCACGCCGTGCTGCCCCGCGCCGGTTTCGGCGATAATACGCTTCTTTCCCATGCGCTTGGCCAGCAGACACTGTCCGAGGGCGTTATTTATCTTGTGGGCACCGGTATGGGCCAAATCTTCCCGTTTGAGATAGATTTTCGCACCACCGAGATGTTCCGTCAGGCGGGAAGCGAAATAAAGTGGCGTTTCCCGACCGATGTAGTGGGTGCGCAGGTCTTCGAGCTGTGCCTCAAAGGCGGGGTCCGCCTGGGCAGCGATATAGGCCTTTTCAAGTTCGTCGAGGGCATACATGAGCGTCTCGGGGACAAATTTTCCTCCGAAATCACCGTAGCGCCCCTTGGCGTCAGGCCAGAGATGCTTTTGCGTTGTGGATGAAGGCGCGAATTCGGTCATGATCTTTCTTTCCGGGGGCAGATTCCACCCCGCTCGACGTATCTACGGCGTAGGGCCGTACGAGGCCCACGGCTTCGGCTACATTTTCGGGTGTGAGGCCACCCGCGAGTATGATTGGTTTTCCTGTACCCACCGCCATCTTCGCAAATTCCCAGTCGCCCTGCTCTCCTGTGCCGCCCCGATCCGTGTTGGACCAGGCATCCAGCAGGTAGGCGCGCACGGGGTACCGCGTCATGTCACTGATACCAAAGCCCGGGCCGGGCCGAAAGGCTTTGATGGTCACGTGACTCGGTGGACAGTCCTCGGGCTCTTCTTCGCCATGAAGCTGAACGCAGTCAAAATAGGTCAGATGTCCGGCCAACTCCATGATGGGGGCATTTACCGTCACCGCAACGGTGGTGATAAAGGGGGGCAACTGCTCGATAATTTCAATAGCCGCTTCCCGCTCTATATAGCGATTGCGTTTCTTTGCTTCGGGTGCCAACACAAAACCGAGGGCGTCGGCTCCAGCTTCACAGGCCACCAGGGCATCTTCCAGGTTGGTGATGCCGCAAATCTTAACTTTGGTCATGGCCAAGCAACTCCCGCATTTTTCCCCGGATGTCGTTGCTCGTCAAAAGCGATTCACCCACCAGGATGGCATCCACGCCCCCGGCTTCCAGGGTTTCCACCTGCTCACGGGTATAGATTCCACTCTCGCTGACCAGGGTATTGCCGCCGGGAACCATCCTTTTCAGTTCCAGCGTCCGATTTACATCCACGGTCAAGGTGTCGAGGTCGCGATTGTTAATACCAATGATATGCGCACCGGCATCCAGAGCCCGGGAAATTTCTTCCGCCGTGTGGGTCTCCACCAGCACTTCCATCTCCAACTTCCGGGCAAGTTT
Source organism: uncultured bacterium (assembly GCA_963977445.1). Lineage (GTDB taxonomy): Bacteria > Hydrogenedentota > Hydrogenedentia > Hydrogenedentales > JAEUWI01 > JAEUWI01. The sequence continues at coordinate 5,599 of CAXBPH010000185.1, forward strand.
GTAAAAATTCATGAGCTCTTTGTCGGTCAGGCATCGGACGATGAGCAGGATGGCATCCGCGGAGGCCGCCCGGGCTTCATAAATCTGATACTCGTCGATGACGAACTCTTTGCGAAGACAAGGTATCTGCACATGGCGGTGTACGTTAGTCAGATCTTCGAGCTTGCCTTTGAAGAACTTCTCGTCGGTCAAGACGGATATAGCCCGGGCACCCATTTGCTCGTAGAGGGCGGCAATTTCGACCGCATCGACGTCCGGCAGGATATCGCCCTTGGACGGTGAGGCCCGTTTGACCTCGGCGATAAGGCTTATGCCTTCCTGGCGCAGGGCGGCGCGGAAATCCCGGGGTTTTCGGTTGAAGGAAATTCTTTCCTCCAACTCCGCCATGGGAACGGATATCTTACGCGCTTCTACTTCAACGCGCTTATTTTCTAGGATAGGATCAAGAATCATTGCTTCTCTGGACCAACTGTTCAAGTTTTTTCAATGCGGCCCCCGAATCGATGGCCACCCGAGCTTGCTCTATACCCGCTGCAATATTGTCAGCGGCGCCACCAGCCACCAGGGCCGGTGCTGCATTGAGGAGGACGATATCCCGACGTGGTCCGGGTTCGCCGGAAAGTACCGCGCGCAGAATGGCGGCATTGGCCTGGGCGTCGCCCCCCTTGAGGGCATCGGCCGATACGGTGGAAAGGCCAAAGTCTTCGGGGTGCACCTCGTAGGTGCGCACCATGCCGTCTCTCGCCTCTGCAACATAGCTGGAGCCCGTCAGCGTAATCTCGTCGAGTCCGTCGGAACCAGCGACAATAAACACATGGCGGCTGCCCAGATTCATGAGCACTTCTGCAATCGGAGCGACCAGCGACTTGTCAAAGACGCCGACCACCTGATTTTCAGCACCGGCAGGATTGGTAAGCGGGCCAAGAATGTTAAACATGGTGCGCAATTTAAGTTCTGCGCGAATGGGTCCCACGTTTTTCATGGCGCTGTGAAGATTGCGGGCAAAAAGGAATCCGATACCGATGGTATCGACGCACTCTCCCACGCGCTCGGCACCGACATTCAGGTTAACGCCCAGCGCTTCCAACACATCGGCACTGCCACAAAGGCTTGACGCACTCCGGTTGCCGTGTTTGGCAACAGGGACCCCAGCGCCAGCAACGACAAAGGCCGACGTCGTGGATATGTTGAAGGTGCCCGAATGGTCTCCACCCGTGCCGCACGTGTCTACCATGCCCACGGAGGTGGTGGGGATCTTGGTGGACAGGGCTCGCATGGTTTCCGCGAAACCCGTGATCTCCTCAACCGTTTCGCCTTTCATGGCAAAAGCGGTGAGCAGCGCGCCTACCTGACTTGGGGTGGCTTCCCCCGACATGAGAATGCGCATTACGGCGGAGGCGCTTTCCCGATCAAGATTTTCGCCGCGTACAACACGCGCGAGGGCCTCTTGAATCATGAGAAATCTCCTGTAAGTTTATACACTGCACGCCCGCATAGAGGACAGTGACTTTACCAATCGAGGGGCTTTAAAGTCAATAAGTGTCCAATTATGGCTTTGTTTGGACACCTCGAAAAAGCGCCTCTCCCCTCAACCTTTCAGCGACTACTTTGTGTGCCGTTGGCCGGGGATGACTGTCGTAGGGAAGGAAGAAGTAGTCTTCTGGCTTGCCAGTGAGCAGCGCGGTGTAATCCAGGACCCGTATTCCCCGCTTTTCCAAGTAGGGAATCATGATCCTCGTGTCGAATTCATTCGAAGGGGTCTCAGGATAAAAAAGGACATAGAAATCATCGGAAGCAAACTGTGCCGTGAACTCTTCCGCGGCCGCCTCGATGATCGCGGCGGTCAATTGGAATTCCTTTTTGCCGAGAAAAATCGGAAAGTCCAGCTGGTAGTACTGAAAGACCTGATCACCCTGGAGGAAATCGTACCATTGTGTGAGGCCCGCCCGTTCCCCCTGAAAGGATCCTGAACGTACGACTTCCCCATCGCCTCCAAAGTGATAGTAGGGCGAATGGCGCGACCAATTTATGACGGAATACGCACCGATAACCCGCCGTACGTGATTGGGTATGAAGGTATACACCGCCGCCACGGTTGCTTCTGGCACGTCAGCCCGTACATCGTAGGACTCCAGGCGGGCGAGCATCTGGCCGGGGCCGTAGCCACTGAAAGCATAATTATACATGGTCGTGTCCGGCTCGAGCAGGGCGAGTTGATTGGGCAGCGTTTCTTCATCGTTGACGCCCTCGCCGAAGGCGAAGGAGCCGCCGAAAAATAGGATGGCCCTTTCGCGCTGGGTATTCGTGTTCGCCTGGCTGGGAACGTTGCGCCGCTTGTGGCTATCGGTGGTGTAGGTGTAATCGAAAACAAGTTCACCGCGAACGGTCAGTCGTGCGTCTGCCGTGAATTGGGGTCTGGGGCCATAGCCTAACACCCGGTCAAACCGGTAACTGTCGCCCCGACTGTGAGACCCGATACGTTCGATAGTTTCCGCACGATTGCGGTTCAATTTCCAATATACCCCTTGGGCCATGCCATAGAGTCCGAGAAAGATCAGAAAAAAAACCAGCGGGCCTGCTAATCCGCTGATACGCCGGACCCTTTTCTCTTCCATAGGTTGGAAATAGCGGGCCAGACAAACGCCAAGTAGCCCAGCAATAAAAAGCCAAATACCCAATAGGGTGCATTGGTATTCATAGGGGGCGAGTCGACCAATGCCCAGGCGATAGCATACATAGACGCCTCCCCCACACCCCACGACGGCTACCCAGCAAAGGAGCGCGAGCCGGGTGCGCTGCCATCGCGCTGCCTTAGAAAGGGCGGTGTTCTCCTCTGACGAAGCACCGCTATTTCCCATGGGCGGGGCGTCCCGTGGAACGATTGCGCAGGGTAGACACGATGAGCCGTATTTCGACTTGCGACACCTTTTTCCCGACAATCGGACCGATTATGGCCGGGTTGAGGGTTTCCGCCTGTCCGGCCACCATGGCCACCATGAGATAGGTGGGCCGGTCAATCCAGGGAAAGGGCGTGGTTCTGCCCGATTCTTCGATATAGCGTTCCAGGGCGGTGCCACACCATTCCGAATCGCGGTCCAGCGCCTCTGCAACCATGCTCAGCGCTTCTTCTCGTTCAAAATAAGGAAATGCGAGTCGCATGGGGTCGTCGGCCGCCAGGATTACCTTGGGAACGTTGGGTGGTAACGTCGCCAGGGGCGGGACTACTGCCGGCGTCGGGGCAGCTGTCTTCACCGTTGTTGCTGTTGCCTTCTCCTGCGGCAGCGGCACGTCGAGAGGCTTTACCCGCAGACTCAGGGTGGCGATCACGGCATTGTACGCCACACCGCCTTGGGGCTCGTCCAGTAGTGCGAGGATCGGTGCGTCGGGTAAGAGTGCGCGTAAGGAACGAAGGGTTGCATAGTCTTCCAGGCAATCGGAGGCATCCAGGTTGCAACGTTGCGCAGAAGCCACTACCACCTGGGAGGGTGCCAGAGACTGCATGAATTGCACGAATTTCTTCTGGAGGAACCGTTCGGGAGAAACAAACAAGTATTCGATCTCCCCGGCGCGCAGCCGTTCGGCCACGACACGGCGGTCGTCATCGGCCATATCCGGTACGATCCGGGTTGAACGTTTGGCGATGTCTGCTGCTTCGCTGGCCTGTACCAGATGGTGTGTCATGTCGGGAACGACGATGAGCCAAAGGTGGCCTGCTTGTGTGCCATGAAGGTGGACAAGCTCGGGCCATTGTTGGGCCCTTGGGGTGGTGTCAACCACGGCATCGGTGCCTGCAATGACGGATGAAAGTTCACGGCTCATGGGCTTGCCGTCCCGAGTAGCCCGAAATGGGTCGCGAGGGTCGCCAAGGCCAGCATGAGAAAGAGGCCGAACATATCGGTCAGTGTCGTCTGAATCGGGGGCGCACCCAGCGCGGGATCGGCCTTCATACGTCGAATTAATAAGGGAATTACGCCGCCGATGCACACGGCGAGCACCGTGTTGAGCAGGAAGGCCAGTCCAACAAACAGGGCCAACACGGGCACCTGATACCCCTGCACACGATCAAGTCCAAAGGCGACAAGCACCACAATGGTCCCGAGCACGCCACCATTGATGAGACCAATCTGCACTTCCTTCCGCAGTACGCGGAAAATATCAGTGGGCTGAATGAGGCCCAGAGTAAGCTCCCGAATACTCACCGCAACGGCCTGGTTGCCACTGCACCCGCACAGATTTCCGATAATGGGGATAAAGAACAGCAATATGGGAAAACTGACCACGGTAGATTCAAACAGGGGAATTACGGCGGCCGCCATCATGCTCAGGGGCAAGTTAATGCCGAGCCAGACCATGCGTCGGGTGACCCGCTCGCGGGTTGGCATACTCCGCAATTCCTCGCCACCGATAATACCACCAAAGCGCATGAGGCTCTTCTCGATCCCCTCGCCGAGGGCTTCTTCGGCTTCGGCTCGGTGGACCACGCCCACCATCCGGTGTTCCATGTCAGTGACGGGAACACTGTAAAACAGGTAGCGATCAAAAAGCTGCGTGAGTTCATCCAGGGGCGTGTCGACAAGGACGTAAATGGGGTTTACAATCATCAGCTCTTGCAGCGGGGTCTCGGCGGGCGCGAGGATCAGGTCTCTCAGGCGAAGTACGCCCACTAACGTGCCCCGTTTGCTGTTTACATAGGCATATTGAACCCCAAAATCGCTGTAACGCTCTGCATTGGCGCGTAAATCCTGGATGACCTCCCCGACCAATGTGCCCTGCCCATAGGTCACAAATTCGGTCATCATGATGCCGCCAGCGGTCTCTTCATGGTATTCGAGGAGCAACCGGGCGTCTTTCGCCTCCTCGGGATCCATGGCACGGAGAATGGCCTCTGCATCGTCTTCGTCCATCTCTCCGAGGATGTCGGCGCGATGGTTACTCTCCATCTCGTCGATAATGGCGGCTGCCTCTTTCGCCGCCAGCATTTCTACGAGGTCCGAGCCCTGGGTGTCTGACAATTCCTCAATAAGGTCGGCCGCTTCTTCCGGACCGAGGAGCACGAGAACATCGTGCTGCTCTGCCTCATTAAGGCGGGTAAAGGCCCGGGCCACCTGGCCCGGATTGAGCAGATCGAGATAGGCGGCCAGTCCATCACTGTCCCGTGCTGTCACGAGCAGGCGAATCTGCTCCCAACTCTCGTTGGCGACCGCGTCATTCATCGGGCAGATTTCTCCACGGTATCACCCGGGAGATCACACCGTATATATCGAGCTGTCATGGTTGGGGAAATCCTCTGGGTTCAATGAGTGGAGACTGGAGCATTCGCAGAAACACAGTTTAACAAAGTTGAATCGTAGATGGGTATGATTCCGTAGGTAGCGGCGTTGGGGTGCATTGGCGTAGCGATATTGCTATACTCTGCGGCTCCCGTATTGTGATGGAATCGCGCGCTCAGAATCGTGCATCGTATGGCCGATTGTGCCGCAGGATAGCCCTATATGGCCCTCAATGTAGCCGAATGTATTACCTTGCCCGCACAACAATCACCAGAAGCTGTGGCCCTGGTTTTTGAATCCATCCGTTTGACCTTTGGCTCCCTGTTGGAACAGGTTCAGCGCGTTGCGGCCTTTCTGGAGCGCTCCGGGCTTCAGCCAGGTGATCGGGTGGCCCTTCTGTTGCCGAATACCCCCCACTTTCCCATTATTTACTATGGGGTGCTCTATGCCGGTGGGATTGCCGTGCCCCTTAACCCGATGCAGACCGCCGGAGAACTTAACTATCTTTTGCAGGATGCCACTCCCCAATTGGTCTTCGTCTGGTCGGACCTGGCGGACGTAGTCACCCGGGCAACGGAAGGATTGACGTCGATACCTGACCTCGTTGTGGTTGAGACCGACCTGGTCACGGTTGTGCCGGAATCGGGGTATTCCTTCCTTACCGAAATGGCCCGTGCCGACACCAAACCAGCGATGGCAGAAACCACACCCGATGATGTGGCGGTTATTATGTATACGGCGGCTTACAATGGTCGGCCCCTGGGCGCGCAATTAACCCACTACAATATTTTCCAGAATGCCTACACCGCAGGCCATCGATTGCTGAAGTTCACGCCCGAGGATTGCAGCTTGGGCGTGCTGCCGTTATTTCATAGTTTTGGGCAGATTGTCCTTATGAACGCCGTGCTACTTGCAGGGTCCAGCCTGGTGCTCATGGCGCGCTTTGATGCCACGCGGGTCTTCGAATTGATAGAAAAAGAACGGGTCACCGTTATTGGGCTCGTGCCGACCATGTATCACTTTCTGCTGGGGACAAAAACCAACCTGCAGCCGGACCTATCCTCCCTCCGTCATGTGCTTGCCGGTGGGGCCATGCTCTCCCAAGACCTGGTAGTGGCCTTCAGGGAACGCTTTGGTCATACGATTCTCGAAGGGTATGGCCTGACGGAGACCAGTCCGGTCGTCTCTTTTAATATGTCGATGGAAGCCAATCGACCCGGCTCGATGGGCCTTCCCCTCTGGGGGTGCAACGTCCGGGCGGTTGATGAGGCCGGAAACACCCTGCCACCCGGTGAGACGGGTGAGCTTCTTGTTCGTGGTCATAACGTGATGAAGGGCTACCTGAATCAACCGGAGGTCACCGAAAAGGCGATTGTGGACGGTTGGTTCCATACCGGCGACAGGGGTTATCTCGACAAGGACGGCTACCTCTATTTTCAGGGGCTCAAAAAGGATATGTTCATTCGTGCCGGGCTGAACGTCTATCCCCGGGAAATTGAGCGGGTATTGGAAGAGCATCCCCAGGTAGCCGAGGCGGCCGTCATTGGAGTGGCCGACGTGGTTCGTGGTGCGGAAGGGCAGGCATTTGTCGTGCTGTCTTCTGAGCTCGACGATGCCGAAAAAGAACTTAAACGCTATTGTCGGGAGCTCATGGCGGGCTACAAGTGTCCACGGGCCATTGTGTTCCTCGCGAGTTTGCCCCGACGGAATGACGGTCGAATTGATAAAGATGCGCTACGGGAACGTTGATGCCTGTCAACCGTGGAGGCTGCAGGCCGGACTATGGTACAATTTCCCTTTATTGCTGCACCGTGTGACACGGTATTCCATGTGATTTTGTATTTTTCGTGATGTTGAACGTACATCGGATAAGATTTACAGCCACACGAAACTTTTTAAGCGCTTTCTGATATAAAGTAAATAGATTCTACCGACGCAATGGGTGCAAAGTGATTGACTGATGGCCGTATTGGATTCTATAAATTCCCCAAAAGACATTAAATCCCTTTCTCAAAGTGAGCTGGCAGCGCTTGCCGTTGAACTGAGAGAACAGGTGATTGACGTGGTAAATCACAACGGCGGCCATCTTTCGGCTCCGTTGGGCGTCGTAGAGCTTACCTTGGCGCTTCACTACGTATACGACATCGGTCATGACCAGCTAATCTGGGACGTTGGTCACCAATGCTACCCCCATAAACTCCTGACGGGCCGTCGAGAAGTTTTTAGCACGATTCGGAAAAAAGATGGTATCAGCGGCTATCCGAAGATTTCCGAGAGCGAATATGACTGCTTCGGCACCGGCCACTCCTCCACGTCTATTTCTGCTGCGGTCGGTATGGCGATTGCCCGAGACCAGTTGAAAGAGTCCTATGGCGTCGTTGCCCTGATCGGTGATGGGGCCATTACCGGCGGCATGGCCTTAGAGGGCCTCAGCCATGCGGGTCATCTGGGCCTGGACATGCTTGTCATTCTCAATGACAATGAAATGTCTATCTCCCCCAATGCCAGTGCCCTGAACAAATATTTCAATCGACTGATTGTGGCGGAACCCTACAAACGGGCCAAGGAAGATGCCGGAAGCTTTGTAAAGAAGCTTATCGGCAATCGTATGACCCGTGCGATTCAGGATATCGAAAAGTCCGTCAAAAACTATATAACAAAAGGTGCTCTTTTTCAGGAGTTGGGAATCAACTATATCGGGCCGGTAGACGGCAACGATTTGCCCATGCTCATCGAGTGTCTTTCCAGTATAAAGAGTATGCATGGTCCCATTTTGCTCCACTGCCGCACGGAAAAGGGAAAAGGGCTCAAGCAAGCAGAAGAAGATCCCCTCAAGTATCACGGTGTATCGCCCCGGGCCATTCGTCCGTCCGAAAAAGAAGGCGATGCACTGCCTGCGGAAAGCGAATCCACTGCCGCGCCGTCACGATCCTTTACGGACGCCTTTGTCGATGGCATGTTGGAAGCAGGCGAAGCGGATACGCGGGTGGTAGGCATTACGGCCGCCATGCCCACGGGAACAGGACTTTCTGTTTTTGAAGAACGTTTTCCAGACCGCTTTTTTGACGTAGGTATCTGTGAGCAACACGCGGTTACCATGGCCGCCGGTATGGCCGCTAAAGGGCTTCGTCCAGTTGCCGCAATTTACTCCACCTTCCTGCAACGGGGCTATGATCAGCTCATCCACGACGTCTGCATTCAGAAATTGCCGGTCGTTTTTGCGATTGATCGATCGGGTCTGGTCGGAGAAGACAGTCCGACCCAAAACGGCACCTTTGACATTTCTTTCTTGCGTTGCGTGCCCGATCTTCAGATAGTTGCCCCTCGGGATGACGTCGATACCACGCTCATGCTGAAATGGGCCCTGACCC
>CAXBPH010000186.1:0-14217 GCA_963977445.1 uncultured bacterium
TCAAGCTGAACAAATTGGCTGGCGAGTTTGCTGAGCCGTTGGGTAAGGGCTTCCGTGTCATAGCGTCGGTGCCGAACCACTCGATCCAGAAGCAGTTGGGCTCGCTCGCGTATCGGCTGAATGACGATAGCCACCACGAGTGAAGTCAGCGCGATGCTAAGGATGTCATAGGCCTCACCGGCCTGGGAAAAGCCTTTGTGAACCAGGGAGACCACGGAAAAGTAGAGTACAAATACCATGACCGTAACAACAGCGTAGGTGGTCGTGCGGGATACGATAACCCAGATGTCGAGGAGGTGATAGCGCACCATCGAATAGGCGAGGCCCGTAATCATCAATACGACGAAGCAGGGGCCGTAGAGTTCCATGCTGTTGACATCAAAGAGGGCGGGCAACAACACGTTGGTGGCAATGGCAAATCCCAGGCCACCAAAAATGGAGCCGAGTACGTGCTCAATCTGACGCCGCTGAATGCCCTCGCTGTGGGAAAGTTTACGAAACAGATTGACAAACATCAGCACCGTCGTCAATACCAGCATGGCGGTATAGGCCTGGAAGACGGGACCATACTTCGCACTGGGCGGCAAGACAGGAGAAACTTCGAGGCTGACAATATACCAATCCGTATTGACGAGTGCGGTCAACACAAAGGCTCCGCCATACAGGAAGTACAGATACCACCGGATACCTTTGAAATGCTGGTTGGGGAAATAACCGATGAAATGGTAGAAGGTGGCCGGGAGGAAACTGGCTACGCCAAAGGTCACCATAATCCAGAGGCGGGCGCTATCGTAGTTTCGGCAATGTACGATGAAAAATACGCCGAGGGCCCACATGGAGAGATTCAGGGTAAGCAGGGCGAAGACACGGTGGGTGATACGTTCAGGATTGCGAATGAGGACAACAAGGCCCATCAGACAGCTCGATAGGGCTGACGTGATAAGTAAAAAAGAGGTTATCAGGGCGCTGTAATCCGTCAAAGTCAGGCTGCTTTTCGAATGATTGTGGCGCTATGGGTGCCGCCAAAACTGATGGCCACAACCAGGGCAGCGCCTACGTCGTTCATGCGCGCGATTTTAGGGACGAAATCGAGGTCACAATGGGGATCGGGATCGTCCAGGTTCACCGTCGGAGAAATAATGTCCCGGTTCAGGGCCAGCAGGCCGGCGGCCAAACCCAGGAGTCCGCCCGCCGCGTAGGATTGACCAATCATGGATTTTACGGCACTTATAGGAATGCGGTATGCCTGATCGCCAAAGACCCGCTTGAAGGCATTGGTCTCGCTGCGGTCATACATATCAAGAGAGACGCCGTGTGCCTGGATACAATCTATTTCATTCTTATTGACGCCGGAGGCCCGCATGGCCCGCTCGATGGCTTGCGCCAGTCCCCGACCTTCTCTGTCCAGGATGAGGGGGTTGACGCCTTCGGAAGAGGAGCCATTACCGGCAACTTCTGCCAGAATGCGGGCACCGCGTGCCACAGCTTTATCCCGCCGCTCCAAAACGAGGGTGCAGGCCCCTTCGCTGAGCACGATGCCGTCGCGGTGTCGATCAAAGGGCCGCATGGCCAGCGCGGGTTCGTTGTTTCGTTTGGATAGAATGCCCAGGGCACAGGCACCCGCCATGGAAATGGGAAAAATGGGCGACTCGGTAGCGCCTACGACGGCGGCATCCACCTGGCCCATTCGGACCTGATTGTATCCCCAGGAAAGGGCATCCAGGCCGGTGGCGCAGCCACTGGATATGGTGATCGCAGGGCCCTTCACGCCGATATCGATGGAAACGTGGACAGTGGCCGAGTGTCCGGAAAAGGCCGAAGAAGCGAGCTTTCCGATGCCCTTATAGCCCGACGTTTCCATGGCGCGCATCTGCACATCATAACTCTCGTCGGGCGACCCGATGCTGGTGCCCACGGCGACGGCGATGCGTTCGGGGTCATACTTCGCGGCTTTGAGATCGGCATCTTCCACCGCAAGGCGGGAACTGGCGAGGGCCTGGTGGACGTGTCGGTTCCAATTGCGAACGACACTTTTTTTCATAAAATCTTCGGGATTAAAATCCTGTAACTCGCCCGCGATCTGACAGGGAAGGTCGCTGGCGTCGAATCGGGTGACGGCACGAATTCCAGATTTGCCGGCTTCAATGGATTTCCAAAATGCTTCCCGGCCGATTCCATTGCAAGCCAGAACGCCCATCCCGGTAATTACTACAGAGTCTGAATACATAGCGCTGCTCAGTTTCCCATTACTTTCTTCACGATCGATGGCGGATAGAAATCTACGGTATTGATCGATGCCGTAGCATGAATGTTAAAGGTGTCGACAAAATTCCGTAAGGCGGCTATATTGAGCGTCTTCATAGCCCGCTCCAGGCCGTGGATAAACCGGTTCTCCCGGCCCTGTTCACCCGATATCCGGGCAATGAGTCCTGCCTGGCAACCCGATTCAATGGGGGGGCAGATGCCTTCCAGTTCCTGATCGAAGGCCTTGAGCTGGCCCGCAATGGTGCTCCGTTTTCGCCCGGCGAAGGTGAAGGGGAGCCTCGCGGCCTCTTGAAAGGTGTTCATCGTCAAGGACGAGGTGGAAATCCAGTCTTCAAGTTGCCTGAGACGGGTGGCGAAATCAAATTCCGCTGCGTGTTGGTGCCAGGCGCTGCCGGGTATCAAGTGGGGCAGTAAGAGGCGCAGCGTGCCGGGTTTGCAACGGTGCAGTAAACGGATGGTTTCTGCACGAGAGTGGTAATCATCGGCGGGAACGGGATAAATGAAATCGGTGTGCAGGAATATACCCGACTCGCGACAGGCGCGCAGACAGGATTCCACATCACTTATGGACCAGTTTTCGCCGAAATAATCGGAAAGCGTGATCTGACTGCCCGTCAGCAGGGAGAAACCGAGGGACTGACAGCCCGAAGTGGATAGAAGTGACACCGTGTTCGGGCAAAGTTCAAAAACGTGGGCGTCGCGACTGTAGGCCACCGGAAAGGGCATGGTGATGCATTCCCGGGCGAATTCGATGACCCCGTCCCTGGACGTATGGGATCCGGTCACATGAAAGGCCTGCGTCCCATAAAGTTCGTGGAGTGCAATCATCTCCCGCCGAAGCTGGCGGACGGAACGGGCCTGTGCCCTGCCGTGGGACTTGCCGCGATAGTGTCCCTGGTGATTGAGCCCGCGCCCGCCGTTCAAAGTGAAAAGATTAAACTTGCCGCCCTCGCGCAATGCGGGATAGGACTCCGGGTGGTAGGCGGGGATGGCACTGGCGGGCAATGCCGTAGCACCCCAGTCGGGTGATTCGAATAGATTGGCGTCCGCGCGGCAGATAATTCCCGGGATCTGTGGCCACGTTGCAGGCGCATCCCATCGGGCGGCCAGACTGGGCACGGATGATTCCGGTCGGGTGGTGCAGGCCACATCGATGGCGTTGCAATCCATCAATACCTGCCGACCAAAGCGTACCGCCATTTTACCGGCAAGGGCGATGCAAAGGCGGGGCCAACGCATTTTCAGGGCTTCGGCGAGTTGCCGTGCCTCATGGAGGTCTTTTCGTCGCTGTGCCAGTAATACGACCACATTGGGCGGGCTATCCACCTCGCCCGAAGCGGCCAGGGCCCGATCGATGCGTCGCTTCAGGAAAAGGGCCAGCGCCCGACGTCGACCCCGCTGGGGAGAAGAGAAAAGTTGTTTCCAACCTGCGGCGATGGGGGCACCCTTGTCGATAGTTGCCGCCAATATATGGGGCAATTCGTCGTCCAGAAGGGATTCCAGGGCATCTAGCGTGCCGTCATCCACAATGGTGGCGCCATGCCCATGCGCCCGTAGTGCACCGGCACACCGGGCCAACAGGGGCTGTGGCATGAGATCATCCACATGCAGGGGCATGCCGGGCAGCGCGTATAGTAGAACCCGTGTATCCATGTTGTTCAGCTGGTACTCTCTTCATCGAGTAGGTACAATATATAGATCGGGACACAGTTCGCCAACACTATATGTTGGAACAAATACTATCATGTATACAACATATGTGCAAGTACAAAAATGTACATGACGGAAATTTACGGTATATGCGGATCTCTTACGCTAAATAGAGGCATTGTAGTGGTTTGTGCGCGTTCTTGACCCGGATTGCTATCCCCTTGGGTGTAAAAATCGTACACCTCGGGAAAAATCCAATTCCTCAGTCAGAATATTGAGGCCTCTGGTCTCGCCTCGGTACAATATCGCGAGAGGAACCCCGATATGAGTTTATTTACCAAATGGCGGCAAAAGCGCCTGGCCCGATTGTTCAAGCGCGTCGGTGCCGATTGCGTCTTTAATGCAGAGCACCTTGAGATCAAGGGGCGTGTTGAACTGGGTGACCGGTGCACGCTCGCCAACAATGTGTTGATGCGTACCCATAAAAAGTCCCACATTATCCTGGGTGACGACGTGAGTCTGGGCGATCACGTGATGATTGCCAGCAACGATTCGGTGGAAATTGGTTCCAACACCCGAATCGATGCCTATTGTGTCATCCGAGATATGAATCACAGTTTCCGGGGCACCGATGTGCATTGGCGCCTCACGCCCCACTTGAGTGAACCCATTCGAATCGGCGAAAACTGCTTTATCGGTGCCCACAGCTACATTATGCCGGGTGTGACGCTGGGCAACGGCGCCGTTATCCTGCCCCGCAGTATCGTGAGCAAGGATGTGGGCGAGTGCGAGATATGGGGGGGGAGCCCCCGGGCACAACGACTCGGTCACCGAACCGACGGGGATATCCAGAGCACCCTGAAGCGCCACTTGGACCTGCTGTCGCTCTACGGATTTGACGAAGCATCGGGCGATGACGACGAGACCGACGAGAAGCGTTCCTGACCCGACACCCGCTTCTGGATGAACTTGAAGGTGTGACGACCGCAGTGCAGGATGCAGTGGAGTAGTACGTAACTCTGGTCATAAGAAGCGCGAACGTAGGCTGGGCGTCCCGCCTGACCCGCAGTTGGCGACGCGTCATGGGGTACACCACGGTCACATGCCGCCAATATATCCTCCACCGAGAGCCCATCATCAAGAGAAGTTGCCAGAAAAACGCGTTTTGACGTTACCTCAGCCAAAACCCTCCGCGACACCTAATAAACCTCAGGGTGGCACGGACAAGTCCGCAGGACTTGCCCGTGAGCGTCAGCGTGGGAAATTGGGGTTTAGAACCTGAGTATGCGCTTTCAATCGTCGTTGTTATTCATTTTTTCGACGTGCACGTTCAACATCTAATTTCCAAGCGGTGCAGTATCGATACGACGGGTCAGGCGGGGACGCCTAACCTACGATAGCGTAAGCTTCACGTGTGGGGTTGCCCGGAAATAAGGACGTGGCACTATGTCGCATGATAACGCCCCGAAGAAGTATTCCTCAGTGACTGCACTCAGGGTATCGCGATGTTCAGCTCAACCGTGCCCGTCGATCCAACTTCCACCGTCGCCGAGGCGAAGCGTGCTCCATCGAATCCATTGGACCCGATTTCCACCGCGAACACGGTGTACGTGCCTCCACCAAGCCCGCCAACATCAAACGCTCCCCCGGCCTCGACCATGGAAAACCCGGCGACGTTCGCTTGGAAGTCTGGGGACGTGAATAAGGTGGCAATGTTGTCGGTTTGGATGTTCCCATTGACTGCGATAACCTGACTTTGGCCAGCGCTGGAAATGCCTGATACGATTCCCTGAATATGGGCACCCTCATCAATCTCCACGTCCAGACGAGTCGTTTGTCCATCGGTGACGGTCGTATCGATGACACGCATCTGTCGCTGCGTGCTGCCCGCCGCTACGGCGTGGAACATAACCCGATACGTTCCCGTCGAGAGACCTGAGATGGCGTAGGTCGCATTGGGCGACACCACGCCCTGCACCTGCTGTCCGGCACTATCTTCCCCGGGCATCGACGCAACCACGAAGCCTTCACTGATGGCCTGACCACCTATGGTGATGGTGCCTTCGATGGCACCCGATCCGAAGTCCACCGACAAGTCGACCGTGGTGGTGAATCCCGCTTCGACGGTCACCGTTTTGTTTTGGCTCTTGGTCGCACCGTCCCGGGTGACTTGAGCTTGTATCATCACTTCGCCGGCAGGTAGCTTGTCCAAGGTATAGAATCCATTGGCATCGGTTGTCGAACGGTGCTGGCCTTGTGCCAGGCTTTGTGCGAAGACGTGTTGATTGGCTATGGGCGCTCCATTGGCGTAGACCGTGCCCTCGATCGTGGCACCACCCGTCATGACGATTTCTACGTGGGTCGACTGTCCGTGGACCAGTTGGACGTCGACCGTCGTATCGGGGAAGTCCGGGTGGATGGCGGTGATCTTCGCCAGGTCTTCGCCCACGGAATGAATATCGAAACGGCCTTCTGCGTCGGTGGTTGCTGCCGCGCCAGAGCTATTGTTATTCAGCATCCAGGGTTGAACCTGGGCGAGGAGAAAAATCCGGGCGTTTTGCACGGGTGCGCCTTGCATATCGCGCACTACCCCCTCGATGGACGCGCCGGGCTGGAGGCGGAATTGAACGCCACCCGTTACGTCGTCGGGCGCGACATAGGGCACGTGTTGAATCTGGGGTGCATACCCGGCGGCCTTGGCATAGATGGTCGCTTCGCCCGCTTCAACCGTATCGATGGAGAAATGACCCTCTTCATCATAGAACGATACGTAGTTGGAGGTCTGGTAGCTGTATTCATCATTCGCCAGACCCTGACTGTGGGTGATCTCAAAATTGGCAATGGGCCGCCCTGTCGTGGCGTCAACCACCTGGCCTTCCACGGTGCCCCGACCTTCCAGGACAACGTCCAAATTACGGGTGCCGGCCTCAATGCCCTCACGCTGTTGGTGGCTATAGCGCGGGTGATGAATCTGCATGTTATAGCTCAGGCCTTCATCCACAGTGAGCTCGTACTTACCCTCCGTGTCGGCTTGAACGTAGGCACTGCTTCCCCCCGTGGGGCTGTATGCATTGACGGAGGCGCCTTCAATGGCTTCCCCGGCGGCATTGGTGATGCGACCGGAAATGGTGCTGCCCGGCCCGGCCTCGAAGACCAGGCGGACGCCTGTCAGTTCCTGTCCCTGGGTGACCGTGACTTCCTGCTCACCTTGTTGGTTTTGGCTCCAGGAATTGCGGCGTCGGACCGTAAGACGGTAGCTACCGGCGTCGAGGCTTTTGATGACGAATTCCCCGTCCGGTCCCGTAAGTTCGGATCCGTTGTTGAAGCTGCCGTCGGCGGAGGCCACAGAGACAAACATATCCGGCAGGGGCTTGCCCGCCGTGTCCACCACCACACCAGTAATGCTCGCGCCTGGCGCCACGACGATTTCGATGTCTTCCAAACCGGAATCACCCGTGCTCAAGGGGCCCAGCTTGGGTGCCGTATAGCCGCGACCGGAGACCCGAATCTCAACGTCCACGTTGGGTGAAAAGCCCCGTAACGAAAACGTGCCGTCTTCGGTGGTCAATACGTTTTCGCCCTCGCCGTTGTCTACAATCGGATTGCAGGCAACGTTCACGCCCTGAACAGGATCACCGGCCTTGTCCACCACGATGCCCGAGATCGTCAGGCCACGACGAACGGCAAAATCGATGTTTTCCAGTGCTTCGCCCAATTGGAGCGACACGGTTTTGTTTTCCCGCGATTCGCCGTGGAGATAGCCTTCTTTCCAACGACGACGCAGGGTGAAGCTGCCGCCGGGCATGCCCGATATGCGATAGAAACCGCTGGCATCACTGATCCCCTGTAGTTCCCGGCCTGTCGAGGGCTGGTTGCCACGGGCCTGAATCCGGATGCCGGAAATAGGCGCACCGGTTTCTGCGTCGGTTACCAGACCCGAAACGGAGCCCCCGTCGATAATTTTGAGCTCGACCCCGTCCACGGGTTCTGCGTTGGAGAGGGTGACCCGAGGACTTTCGCCCACGAGGATGCGCTCTTCATCGTCCAGGCGAATGACGTAATCGCTGTCGGCCAGGGCCGTGGCCTCGAAGGCACCATCTTTGTCGGTGAGTACCCGCTGTTGATTGCGACCGTTCTTCTCATCATTTACGGTTACATAGATATTGGGCACGGCCTTTCCGCCCTTTGCCTCGGTAACCGAACCTGAAATGCTGGAGCCCTGTTTCAGCACGATTTTTGCATTGACCTCACCGGTCTTGAAGGCTTCCGTAATTTCGCTAGCGTAATCCGTTGCACCCACGGAGAGTTTCCACGTGCCCTTAACCAGGTTTGCCAAAGCGAAACGGCCTTCTTTGTCTGTTGAGGCCCAGACATTTCGGGCACCATAGGAATATCGTTCCTGACCTTTTTCTTCAATGGATTCGGGGGTAACAATGGCACCGGCGACGGGTGCGCCCTCTCCGTTGAGGACCTGGCCGCTGATGCTTCCCGAGGGGCGCAGCTCCAGTTCGATCAAAGTCTGGGTCTCGTCATCGGTCAATCCGGCGGTGGTTACGGCACTGGCACCATCCTTTTCGGCGATGACGCAAAGTCGCCCGCCTCGATTACCTGAAACCGCATTGACGGGAAGGTTGGTAATACGAAACTGGCCCCGATCGTCCGATTGGGTGGTCCACCGTGCAGGATCGTCGGGGTAGGGGTCATAGGAATTCTCGCGCAGGACATAGTCCAGCACGACGCGGGCACCGGCAACGGGTGAGCCGTCGCCATGCCACGTAACGACACCGGACACGATGCCCGGACCCCGGGGACGCTTCGCGTTTTTCGCCGCTTTTTCTTCGGGCGTATCATTGCTGTCTTCGTCGGCCGTGGCGGCCAGCTCTTCGTCAAATTCGGACGCCGAGGAGCGTGGCGAAGCGGCAGCGCTGGGAGAAGAGCCCGAGGAGAGGTTTAGATCAGCGCTGCTATCCGTTTGTCGAGTGGGCCTGGTAGAGCGGGATGACTCGACTCCGGGCGCAACTTTTTCCTCCTGGAAAAGGAGGAAACCGATACACCCCAACACCACAACAAAAAATAGTCCGATTAAAGACAGGCGTAGATTGTCACCCATGCCGCATGCTCCCTGCGTTAACTGTTTCAATATAACAACGTACCGCAACGTTAGAATATCATGCTACTGCCGAAGCGCAGGAAATACAACAAAAAAACGGGTGGTATTCAAACCTTGCCAGAGCGTCTTCCATTGACCCTGTATTTTATGTTTGACAACTGAATAAATATACAGTATTCTGAGGTCTGCAAAAACGGGAGGCGTCATGAAGATCAATCAGTTGCTCCAATATGAAATCCCTGAGGACGTGGTAGGGCGTTGGCGTACCTATGGGTGCGAGACCTTGTTGCCCTTGCAGGAAGAGGCCGTAAAACGACACGATCTTTTTGGCGCGAGGAACCTGCTGGTCCAGGCCCCCACAAGCTCGGGCAAAACCTTTGTGGGAGAGATGGCGGCCATCCATACGGCTTTGCGTCAGAAGCAGGTGGTCTATCTGGTGCCCTTGAAGGCCCTGGCGGAAGAGAAATACCGCGAATTTCATCAGAAATACACCGATTATGGCCTCAAGGTGATTTTATCGACCCGGGACCATCGCGCCCACGACCAGGAGTTGGAGCAGGGGAATTTCTCGATTGCCGTGGTGGTCTACGAGAAGCTTGCCCAATTGCTGGTGCGGCGGCCGGAGCGGGCGGCGGAAATCGATTTGGTTATCGCCGATGAACTGGAAATCCTCAGCGACCCCGAGCGGGGGCCCGGCGCGGAACTGCTGCTCACCCGGCTTCGTCAATCCCAGTGTCGTCTTATCGGGCTGTCGGCGGTTATCGGGGGTGCCCAACGCCTGGCAAACTGGATGGACGCGACGCTGGTGCAATCGGACCAACGGCCTGTGGAGCTGCGCTACGGGGTCTTGTATGAAGGGGAATTTCACTACCGGAGCTGTAATGCCATGGGGCAGGGGAGTGAATCCCTGGTTGCGGGGTCCGGGGAATCTGCCGAAGAAGTCGCCCTGGAAAATCTTGCCGTCTTCGCCGAAGCGGGGGAGCGCAGTCTGGTTTTTGTGCGGGCGAAGCAGGATACCCGCCGGGGTGCTGATCGGATAGCGGCGCGATTGGATTTGCCCGCGGCGACCGTAGCGATGGCCGCGTTGGAAGGCCTGGAGCCGACCCGATCCCGGGAAGCCTTGTTGGCGGTCATGGCCCACGGGGTCGCCTTTCACAATGCCGATCTTTCGCCGGAGGAACGGGTGGTGGTGGAGGAGGCCTTTCGTGTGGGTGAGGTGCTGGTGCTGGTGTCGACGAGCACCCTGGCCGTGGGACTGAATCTGCCCGCTCGGAATGTGTTCCTCACCACGGAGAAATGGCGCTATGATAGCCAGCTGGGCATGCCGTGGAAGACGCCCGTATCGCATATGGAATATGAAAACATGGGCGGCCGGGCCGGGCGCCTGGGCATGGGCTACGACTATGGGCGGGCTATTCTCGTCGCCACATCGCCTTTCGAGAAGGAATTGTGCTGGCGGCGCTATGTGGAAGGCACGCGGGAGTGTATTGAGCCCCAACTGGGGCGGGTGCCTTTGGAAGATCATGTGTTGCGCCTCGTGGCGTCGGGTCATTGTCGCACCCTGCGGGCCCTGGCGGCGTTCCTGGAACAGACCCTGACCGGCCAATGGGTCTGGGCGGAAACGGTCACCCCGGAAGAAACCCGCTCCCGGATTCGTGCGGCCGTCCACCGTTGTGTCAGCTACGACCTCATTGTAGAGGTTCCCGAAGAGGAGGGCCGTCCCATGGAGGCTACGCCCTTTGGACGGGCCGTGGCACAGAAAGGAATCGGGGTGGAGACCGCACGCTTGCTGCGAACGTGGGCCGAGGCGTCGCGCTACCGGGAATGGTGTGTTGCCGACGTGGTGTATGCCGCCGCCAGCACCCCCGAAGGGCGCGCGACCCAGGTTCTCCTTACGACCCGGGAATATGACGAGGCCGGTTACGTGGCGGAGTTGCGGGAGCGGACGCGACATGCCGGCATGGATAGGGACCTGCCCCTGGGCCGATTGTGTGCTGCGCGACTGCAACCCTTCTTCGAAGAGGTCCGTGCCACAAAAGTCACCTTGTTTCTACTGGATTGGCTCGACCAAATCCCTATATATGCCGTAGAGGAACGATACAACACAATGTCAGGACAAGTAATTGCGTCATCAGCGCAACTTTCCTGGTTGATTGACGCCATCGGGGCCATCGCCGTTGCGCAAGGGATGGAAGGACCCTTTACCGACAGGCTCGCCCGATTGGCTGCGAGCCTGTCCTGTGGTCTGGGCGAAGCGTTGCTGCCCGTGCACCACGCCATGGAGGGTGGGCTGACCCGCGCCGAAGCGATTCAGCTTGGGGAGGTGGGGCTCGGTACCTTGGCGGCCCTTGCGGAAGCGCCCTTGTCCGTGCTTACGCGCTATTTCGACGAAAATCGGGCCTGTCAGCTGCAGGTCCTTGCGAAAGCGGCCGTGCCGGTCGAGACGGCGATGGAGGGCGAGGTAGATTCCGCTGGCGCCCCGCCCCGTCTGGTGATTGATGAAGGGAAGCCCAATGAGATTGCCCTGGATGCCCATGTCGTGCCCCTGCAGCGTAAGCAATACGAGTTGATTCGTCTATTGGCCCAGGTGCCGGGGGAGTGCGTCCGTTACGAAACCATCTATGACACCTTGTGGAAAGGAGTGTGCGTTGAGCAGAGCCAGATGCACTATCAAAAACGGACCCTGCTTCAGCGCATCCAGGAGGCCTGTCCCGGCCGGGAAAAGGGCCTGATCGTTACACGAAGTCGCTATGGCTATGCACTCAACATGGCGCCCGACGCGGTTCTTGTTCGGCCGGCACCGGTCGTCTCAACGGCATAGGGCGCATTGAGGGGCAAGCGAGCCCTCGTGTACCATGTTCACGGCGAATATAGTGCAACCCATCCCCCAAAGAAGTAGAGAGGACGGCAGTCTTTTGAAGGTACAACATCTGTTTGGCAGTTTGATGATTCGTGGTTTCGGATTGGCCGTGCTGCTGGTGAGTCTGGTCCATCCCGCTAACGCGGGGCGGGTGGTCATACTTGGATTTGATGGGGCCGATCCCCACGTAGTAGACGATATGATTCGCGCGGGCGAACTACCCAACCTGGCGAAACTGAAGACCTCCGGCAGTTATCAACCCCTGGGTTCCAGCAGTCCGCCCCAATCGCCCACGGCGTGGTCGTCGTTTTCCACGTGCAAGACGCCCCTGAATCACGGTATCTACGATTTCCTCAAGCGAAATCCCAAGACCTATTTTCCGGCACCGGGATTCGGCCGACTGTCCCATGCCGAACTCGACGGCAGTGGTGCCCTGAAGACCCCTGCCCAGTACATTTCCAATCGTCAGGGAGACAGTTTCTGGAAGGTGGCCAGTGATCAGGGATTGAAGGTCAAGTCCCTGCTGGTGCCCTTCGCCTACCCCGCAGATGAACTTTCCGATGAATGTCGCATGCTCTGTGGCCTGGATGTGCCCGACATTCGGGGCACCCAGAGCACCTACTTTGCCTTGTCCACCGAATTCACCGCGCCCGAGTCGGTGCCGGGTGGTCAGCGTCTGCCCCTCAACCTCTCCAATGGGAACGGGGTGGTTCAGATTCCTGGAATTCGTAAGCCGGGTACGGCCGACTACGTGGAAGTGCCCCTCAACGTATCGGTGGATGGTGCCGCGAAATCGGTTGCCCTCACGGTTCAGGGAGAGACGGTTACCCTCAAGGCCGGGGAATGGAGCGACTGGGTTTCGTGGGACTTTGCGTTGTCACCCGCTTTTTCCGTGAAGGCCATTAGCCGCTATTTCGCCACGGAAGTGGGGGACACCACCCGAATCTACATGACCTGTCTCCAGTTTCATCCAGAAGCGCCCTACACGGCCATCAGCAGTCCGTCAAGCTATGCCGCCGAGTTGGTTAAGCGCGGGGGACTCTACAAGACCATTGGCTGGGCCTACGATACGAAAGCGCTCGAACGAGATGACATGAGCGAAGCCATGTTCCTGGAGGACGTACAACGCACCATGTCGTGGCGGGAGCAATTGGTCCTCGATGAAATAGACGCCGGTAATTTTGACCTGTTGGTCTGCGCATGGACCGGTACCGACCGTGTTGCCCACATGTTCTGGGGTTACCGCGACCCCAAGCACCCTCTCTATTCCAAGGCCATGTTCGAAAAGTATGGACGCGTCGTAGAAGATACCTACATGAAGATGGACAGTATCGTGGGCAATGTGATGACACGTCTCGAGGACGACGACCTGCTCATGGTCATGTCTGACCATGGGTTCCACAGCTTCCGCAAGGGCTTCAGCGTCAATACCTGGCTGGTCCGAAATGGCTACCTGGCGGTCCGTGGCAAGCCCGACGCCGACACGGCCTACACCGATGTGAAATTCATGTATGACCGCGCAACCCGTGGGTATACCTATGACTGGTCCAAGACGAAAGCCTATGGTTTGGGCCTCGGTATGATCTTCCTGAACCGCCAGGGGCGGGAGAAGGAAGGTATCGTCGGAGAAGGGGACGTGGCCGCACTCATTGAGGAAATTAAGACCAAATTACTCGCCGAGAAAGACCCCGAAACGGGGGAACCCGTTTTTCGCGCCATCTATACCAATGCCGATCCCAAAGGGGCCGCTACGGAAGATGCACCCGACTTGCAGCTCGGTTATGCCGAGGGCTATCAAACCGATAAGGCTTCGGCGGCGGGTGCGGCACCACAGGACCTGTTTTCCGTTAATGACAACAAGTGGAGTGGTGAACACGCCAGCTCGGACCACGAATTTACGTCCGGCATACTCTTCTCCAATCGCCCGCTGAAGACCGGCGCAACCTTGCTGGACCTGGGCGTGACGGCTCTCGAAACGTTGCAGGTAAAGGTGCCCGCTGATTTTGAAGGCAAGTCATTGCAGGAATAGAATAAGGGTTCTTCGTCGAATTACGGGGCATGTTCGTGCTTGGTGCTGCTCCCGATCCTGTCCCAGGCACATGGTGAACGCTATTAATTCGGCCCGAAGGGCCAGCGCAGCGTTGTCCGCCGCGGCGGACTATGCTGCGCTGCCCCTTTGGGGCGCGAACTCTCCCTTGGCTAAGTAAACGTATTGGGATGCTGCCGTTCGCTCTAAGAATCTATCAAACCATTCCCGCAAATCGACGAAGACCCAATAAAAAGTGGCACGGACAGCGATTGTCCGTGCCACTCAAGTAGTACCATGAGATAA